>NZ_JBFAKH010000056.1:0-54118 GCF_040655635.1 Streptomyces sp. NPDC050388 | reverse complement strand
ACGCGCACCGCTCGGGCACGGTCAAGGGGCTGAACGCCGAGGTGGGCGCGTCGGTCACCTCCGGCGCGGTGATCTGCGAGATCAAGGACTGACGGCCCGACCGACCCGTACGACACCCCCGGGCGCCCGGCGGAGCCTCGAAGGCTCCGCCGGGCGCCCGGCGTCATCACCGTCTGCGCAGGTCCGCGACGCGTGCCCGCTCCGCACTCTGGGCCTGTTCGGCCGCTCCCAGGGCCACGGCCGAACGCAGCCCCGGCCCCTGTCGACGCGGCCCCGGCAGCGGCATGTCCCGGCGTTGCTGCTGACGTGCCGGGGCCGTGTCACCCCCCGAGCCCGCGGCACCTCCCGGCGCCCCGGCCACGGCGATCTGCACGCCCTGGTCGGCGAGCGCCTGCAACTCGGTGCCGGCGCGGTCGTCGTGCGCGGGCGGCTCGTCCGTCACCAGGCGGGTGATGACGTCCGTGGGCACGGTCTGGAACATGGTGTCCATGCCGAGCTTGCTGTGGTCGGCGAGGACCACCACCTCCGCGGCGGCCTGCACCAGCGCCCGGTCGACGGAGGCCGACAGCATGTTGGACGTGGACAACCCCCGCTCGGCGGTCAGCCCGCTCCCGGAGAGGAACGCCCTGGACACCCGCAGCCCCTGGAGGGACTGCTCGGCTCCGCTGCCGACGAGGGCGTAGTTCGAACCGCGGAGCGTACCGCCGGTCATCACGACCTCCACCCGGTTGGCGTGCGCCAGCGCCTGGGCCACGAGCAGGGAGTTGGTGACGACGGTCAGACCGGGCACCCGGGCCAGCCGGCGGGCCAGCTCCTGCGTGGTGGTGCCCGCACCGACCACGACGGCCTCGCCCTCCTCCACGAAGCCGGCGGCGAGGTCGGCGATGGCGGTCTTCTCGGCGGTCGCGAGATGTGACTTCTGCGGGAAGCCGGACTCCCGCGTGAACCCGCCCGGCAGTACCGCACCGCCGTGCCGGCGGTCGAGGAGTCCTTCTGCCTCCAGCGCGCGCACGTCCCGCCGTACGGTCACTTCGGAGGTCTGGACGACGCGGGCGAGCTCACGGAGCGACACGGCCCCGTTCGCTCGCACCATTTCGAGGATCAATTGGCGACGTTCTGCAGCGAACACGAAACTGACAGTAACGCCGGCGACCGTCTGCTTTCAGCACTTTGCGCTGAATAGCAGAAGTTGTTCGCGCACCCGACCGCCGAGTGGTATAAGCCCTAGTCGCCTCGCATATGCCGAACACCCATCCGGCAACTCCCCGTGACCGACGGGGAGTTGCTTTCAGCCGCCGGGCTGCCGGGCCGTCAGGCCGCCGGGCCGTCAGGCCTCTCCCGCCACCTTGCGCGTGTGCAGCTGCCGTGCCACCTCGGCGATCGATCCCGACAGCGAGGGGTACACGGTGAAGGCGTTCGCGATCTGCTCGACCGTCAGGTTGTTGTCGACCGCGAGCGAGATGGGGTGGATGAGTTCCGAGGCGCGCGGCGCCACGACGACGCCGCCCACCACGATCTCGGTGCCCGGCCGGCAGAAGATCTTGACGAAGCCGTCGCGGATGCCCTGCATCTTCGCGCGGGGGTTGCGCAGCAGCGGCAGCTTCACGACCCGCGCGTCGATCTTCCCGGCGTCGACCTCGGCCTGGCTGTAGCCGACGGTGGCGATCTCGGGGTCGGTGAAGACGTTCGACGAGACGGTCTTCAGGTTCAGCGGAGCCACCGCGTCGCCCAGGAAGTGGTACATGGCGATCCGCCCCTGCATCGCCGCCACCGACGCCAGCGCGAAGACGCCGGTGACGTCGCCGGCCGCGTACACGCCCGGAGCGGTGGTCCGGGAGACCCTGTCGGTCCAGATGTGCCCCGACTCGCGCAGCCTGACCCCGGCCTCCTCGAGCCCCATGCCCTCGGAGTTCGGGATGGCGCCGACGGCCATCAGGCAGTGCGACCCGGTGATGACCCGCCCGTCGGCGAGGGTCACCTCCACCCGGTCCCCGACCCGCTTGGCGGACTGCGCGCGCGAACGCGCCATGACGTTCATGCCGCGCCGGCGGAAGACGTCCTCCAGCACCGCGGCGGCGTCCGGGTCCTCACCCGGCAGCACCCGGTCGCGCGACGACACGAGCGTCACCTTCGACCCCAGCGCCTGGTAGGCACCGGCGAACTCGGCACCGGTCACACCGGAGCCGACCACGATGAGCTCCTCGGGAAGCTCGTTCAGGTCGTACACCTGTGTCCAGTTGAGGATGCGCTCGCCGTCGGGCCGCGCGTCGGGCAGCTCGCGGGGGTGGCCACCGGTGGCGATGAGCACCGCGTCGGCGGTCAGCGTCTCCTCGGACCCGTCGGCGGCCCGGACCACGACCTTGCGCGACCCGTCCAGGGCCTGCATGCCCTCGAGCCGCCCCCGCCCGCGCATCACCCGCGCGCCGGCCCGCGTCACGGACGCGGCGATGTCGTGCGACTGGGCCAGGGCCAGCCGCTTCACCCGGCGGTTCACCTTCCCCAGGTCCACGCCCACGACCCGGGCGGCCTGCTCCACGTGCGGGGTGTCGTCGGCCACGATGATGCCGAGTTCCTCGTAGGAGGAGTCGAAGGTGGTCATCACCTCGGCCGTGGCGATCAGGGTCTTCGAGGGCACGCAGTCGGTGAGCACCGACGCCCCGCCCAGACCGTCGCAGTCGACGACGGTCACCTCCGCGCCGAGCTGCGCGGCGACCAGCGCCGCTTCGTAGCCGCCGGGTCCGCCACCGATGATCACGATCCGAGTCACATGCTCCATTGTCCCGCACACTTCACCGTGCGACCGTCCGGGGGCCACCCCCGTGGCCCCCCTGTTACCGGAGTGGCCCGCGGTACGGCTGCCGTACGCTCTCCCATATGTCGCTCTACGCCGCGTACGCCGGCAACCTCGACGCGCGGCTGATGTCCCGCCGCGCCCCGCACTCGCCGCTGCGCGCCACCGGCTGGCTGAACGGGTGGCGGCTGACCTTCGGGGGCGAGAACCTGGGCGTGCACCGGCCGAGCGGGTCCACCGACCCGGCCGAGCCCACCGACCCGGCCGCGGGAGGCGGCGCGCTCGCGACGATCGTCGAGGACCACTTCGCCCAGGTCTTCGTCGCGCTGTACGACATCGCCCCCATGGACGAGGAGTCCCTGGACCACTGGGAGGGCACGGGTCTGGACATCTACCGGCGCATCCGCGTCCGCGTCCACACCCTGGACGGCGAGGAACCCGCCTGGACCTACGTCCTGAACGCCTACGAGGGCGGCCTCCCCTCGGCCCGCTACCTCGGCGAGATCGCCGACGCGGCGGAATCCGCGGGCGCCCCCCACGACTACGTGATGGAACTGCGCAAACGCCCCTGCTGAACCCGCGCCCGAGCCGGGACGTCGAGACCTGCCCGCCCTGGGGCCTGTCCGGCGGATCATGCCGCGGACGCGGGGGCCGGCACGCGCTGCCCGAAGCTCTTCGAGCAGGGGAACCCCCAGCGGCGTTGTCGTCGGTTGCCGACTCCCCGAGCTCTCGACGAGCTCGAGCAGGGAGGACCCCCGTCGCGTCGACGCCCTCCTCCGCCTCGCGGCTCCACGCTCCCCCACTCTCGACTTCTCCCCCACTCTCGACTTCGCTCGAGCGGGAGGGACCTCCATGAGCGGGAGGGACCCCATGAGCGGGAGGGACCCCCATCGCCCCCGCCCACCCGCGCCGACAAGGCGCCGCCGATTCCCTGCGACCTGATCCGCCGGACAGGCCCGAGCCGGCAAGGCATTCCCGGAAACGACAAGACAACGATCGCGGGCCCGTGAGCTTTGATATCTACGCGCGTAGGCGAAGACCGGCTACCCTCATCCGCGTGAACGCTTCTCTTCTTCCGGACGACATCCAGGGCGACCCCCACGCCGCAGCCGACGCCGCAGCCGCGCGCCTGCGCGAGCTCACGGGCGCCGAGACCCACGACGTCGCCCTCGTGATGGGCTCCGGCTGGGCACCGGCCGTGGACGCCCTCGGCACACCCGACGCCGAGTTCCAGGTCACCGAGCTGCCCGGCTTCCCGCCGCCGGCGGTCGAGGGGCACGGAGGCAAGATCCGCTCGTACCGCCTCGGCGCCAAGCGGGTCCTGGTCTTCCTGGGCCGCACCCACTACTACGAGGGCCGCGGCGTGGCCTCCGTCGCCCACGGCGTGCGCACCGCCGTCGCCGCCGGCGCCAAGACGATCGTCCTGACCAACGGCTGCGGCGGCCTGCGCGAGGGCATGCGCCCCGGCCAGCCGGTCCTGATCAGCGACCACATCAACCTCACGGCCACCTCCCCCATCGTCGGCGCCAACTTCGTCGACCTCACCGACCTCTACTCCCCCCGGCTGCGCGCCCTCTGCAAGGAGATCGACGCGACCCTGGAGGAGGGCGTCTACGCCCAGTTCCCCGGCCCGCACTACGAGACCCCGGCGGAGATCCGCATGGCACGGGTGATCGGGGCGGACCTGGTGGGCATGTCGACGGTGCTCGAGGCCATCGCCGCGCGGGAGGCGGGCGCGGAGGTGCTCGGCATCTCCCTGGTCACCAACCTCGCCGCCGGTATGACCGGTGAACCGCTCAACCACGAGGAGGTCCTCCAGGCGGGCCGGGACTCCGCCTCCCGCATGGGCACCCTCCTGACCCAGGTACTGGGCCGCCTGTAACCGCCCGCGGCCCCCGGCGGCGGGGCAGGGGCGGGACGACTCAACCGACCACTCGAGAGGCTGACCGACACGTGCACGACGACCTGACCGCTCGGGCCCGCACCTGGCTCGCCGAGGACCCCGACCCCGAGACCCGTGCGGAACTCGCGGGCCTTCTCGACAAGCTCGACGGGAACGCCACGGACGGCGCCGGCGCCGGCGCCGAACTCGCCGCCCGCTTCAGCGGCACCCTCCAGTTCGGCACCGCCGGTCTCCGCGGCGAACTGGGCGCCGGCCCGATGCGCATGAACCGCGCCGTCGTCATCCGCGCCGCCGCCGGCCTCGCCGCGTACCTCAGGAAGCAGGGGACCCCCCACGGGGACGAGACAGCCGGCCTCGTCGTGATCGGCTACGACGCCCGGCACAAGTCGGCGGACTTCGCCCGCGACACCGCCGCCGTGATGACCGGCGCCGGTCTCCGGGCGGCCGTCCTCCCCCGCCCCCTCCCCACCCCGGTGCTCGCCTTCGCCATCCGGCACCTCGGCGCGGTCGCCGGGGTCGAGGTCACCGCCAGCCACAACCCGCCCCGCGACAACGGCTACAAGGTGTACCTCGGCGACGGGTCCCAGATCGTCCCCCCCGCCGACGCGGAGATCGCCGCCGAGATCGCGGCCGTCAGGTCCCTGCACGACGTGCCCCGTCCCACCAGCGGCTGGCAGACCCTCGACGACTCCGTCCTGGAGGCCTACCTCGCCCGCACGGACGCGGTCCTGGCCGAGGGCTCCCCCCGCAGTGCCCGCACGGTCTACACCGCGATGCACGGCGTCGGCAAGGACGTCCTGCTCGCCGCGTTCGCCCGGGCCGGCTTCCCGGAGCCGATCCTGGTCGCCGAACAGGCCGAGCCCGACCCGGACTTCCCCACCGTCGCGTTCCCCAACCCGGAGGAGCCCGGCGCGATGGACCTGGCCTTCGCGAAGGCCCGCGAGGCCGAGCCCGACCTGGTCATCGCCAACGACCCGGACGCCGACCGCTGCGCCGCGGCCGTCAAGGACGGCGGGGAGGGCACCGGCGACGGGGGCTGGCGCATGCTGCGCGGTGACGAGGTCGGCGCCCTGCTCGCCGCCCACCTGGTCCGGCGCGGCGCGACCGGCACGTTCGCCGAGTCGATCGTGTCCTCGACCCTCCTCGCCCGCATCGCCGAGCAGGCGGGGCTGCCGCACGAGGAGACCCTGACCGGCTTCAAGTGGATCGCCCGGGTCGAGGGCCTGCGCTACGGCTACGAGGAGGCGCTGGGCTACTGCGTCGATCCGGAGGGCGTGCGCGACAAGGACGGCATCACGGCCGCGCTGCTCCTCGCCGAACTGGCCTCCGAGCTGAAGGCGGAGGGCCGTACCCTCCTGGACCTCCTCGACGACCTCGCCGTGACCCACGGCCTGCACGCGACCGACCAGCTGTCGGCCCGCGTCGAGGACCTGTCGCTCATCGCGGACGCCATGCGCCGCCTGCGCGAGAACCCCCCGACCGCACTGGCCGGCCTGCGCATCACCCGGGCCGAGGACCTGACCCGCGGCACGGACACCCTCCCGCCCACCGACGGCCTGCGCTACACCCTTCAGGGTGCCCGCGTCGTCGTCCGCCCGAGCGGTACGGAGCCGAAGCTGAAGTGCTACCTGGAGGTCGTCGTCCCGGTCACCGCCCGGGCCGACCTGCCCGCGGCCCGCGCCAGGGCGGCCGCCCTGCTGACCGCGATCAAGCAGGACCTGAAGGCGGCGGCCGGTATCTGAGCGGTCGAGAACCGGAGGGGTCCGCGGTTCTGCGGACCGCGGGCCCCTCCGGTCGTCGCCCCCGGGCTCAGGCGACGGCCAGCAGGACCGTCAGCAGGACCACCCCGGCGAGCGTCGGGGCCAGGACCTCGTAGGACCAGCGCACGCTCACCTCGCCCTGCGCGCTCCCCGCGGTCTGCCGGTCCTCGTGCAGCTCGCGCAGTTCGTCCATCGCGCGGTCGCTCGGCGCCCGCTCCGGCCCTTCCGATCCGCCCGGCACGGGCGCGGCACTTCCGCGCCGGGACGCGCCGCCCGCCCTCGGGATCTGCCCCGCGGTGCGGACGTCGACGCCCTGCGCCCGCTCGCCCGCGGCCCGCATCTCCCGCCGCGCGGCCCGCTTGCGGGCCCGCAGGGACACGGGCAGGGCCCACAGCTGGTACTTGGTGCCGACGTCGGAGACGACCTCGTTGGTGTAACCGGCGCGCAGTGCGGCGACCCGGCCCCAGGGCAGCACGATCGTGCGGAAGGGATTGCGGACGCGCAGCCGGTCGTCGTCGGCGTACACGGCGGGCAGCAGGGTGTAGGCGACCACCGGGGGCGCGGTCGCCAGCAGCGTGGCGAGCGCCAGCCACGGGGCCCGGCCCTCACCGGTGACCACGGCGTCGACGCAGAGCCAGCCGACGATCGCCAGCAGCAGCACGCCACCGGCGATGCCCGGGGTCGACCGGTACACCCGGTCCTCGGCCTCGGGGCCTTCGGGCCCGTGCCCGCTCTCGGGCTCCGGGGCGGACGGCTGCTGCGCTGGGGTGTTCATGCCTCCGATTCTGCCCGACGGGTCCGCACGCGCCGGTGGGTGGTGGGCGGGTCGGAAACGGGCAGGAGGACTGTACAGCCGCTACGCGCGTAGATATGCTCGGCTGGTGACCATGTCCTCCACTGCACCACACGCTCTCAGCGACGTCACCGCGTCCGACGGCACGCTGCGTCGCTTCCTGCACGGGCTGCCCGGGGTCGACGCGGTCGGCCTGGAGGCGCGTGCCGCCTCGCTCGGCACCCGCTCGATCAAGACGACCGCGAAGGCGTACGCCATCGACCTCGCCATCTCGATGGTCGACCTGACGACGCTGGAAGGCGCGGACACCCCGGGCAAGGTCCGGGCGCTCGGCGCGAAGGCGGTCCGCCCCGACCCGACCGACCGCACGACCCCCGCCACGGCCGCGGTCTGCGTCTACCCCGACATGGTGGCCACGGCGAAGGAGGCCGTCGCCGGCTCCGCGGTCAAGGTCGCCTCCGTCGCGACCGCCTTCCCGGCAGGCCGCGCCCCGCTCGCGGTCAAGCTGGCCGACGTCCGGGAGGCCGTCGCCGCCGGCGCGGACGAGATCGACATGGTCATCGACCGCGGCGCGTTCCTCGCCGGGAACTACCTGAAGGTGTACGACGAGATCACCGCCGTGAAGGAGGCCTGCGGGGCGAGTGCCCGGCTGAAGGTCATCTTCGAGACGGGCGAGCTGTCGACGTACGACAACATCCGCCGGGCGAGTTGGCTCGGCATGCTGGCCGGCGCGGACTTCATCAAGACCTCGACCGGCAAGGTGGCGGTGAACGCCACGCCCGCGAACACCCTCCTGATGCTGGAGGCGGTCCGCGACTTCCGCGCGCAGACCGGCGTCCAGGTCGGGGTGAAGCCGGCCGGCGGCATCCGTACCAGCAAGGACGCGATCAAGTTCCTCGTCCTGGTCAACGAGACCGTCGGCGAGGACTGGCTGGACAACCACTGGTTCCGCTTCGGCGCCTCCTCCTTGCTGAACGACCTGCTGATGCAGCGCCAGAAGCTGGCCACCGGCCGCTACTCCGGCCCCGACTACGTGACGGTGGACTGATCACCATGGCACCTGTTTTCGACTACGCGCCGGCACCCGAGTCCCGCTCGGTCGTCGACATCGCCTCCTCGTACGGCCTGTTCATCGACGGCGAGTTCACCGAGGCGGCCGACGGCAAGGTCTTCAAGACCGTCTCTCCCTCCACCGAGGAGGTCCTCTCCGAGGTCGCCGAGGCCGGTGAGGCGGACGTCGACCGCGCCGTGAAGGCAGCCCGCAAGGCATTCGAGAAGTGGTCGGCGCTCCCGGGCTCGGAGCGTGCGAAGTACCTCTTCCGCATCGCCCGCATCATCCAGGAACGCAGCCGCGAACTCGCCGTCCTCGAAACCCTCGACAACGGCAAGCCGATCAGGGAGACCCGCGACGCGGACATCCCCCTGGTCGCCGCGTACTTCTTCTACTACGCGGGCTGGGCGGACAAGCTCGACCACGCCGGCTACGGCGCGAACCCGAAGCCGCTGGGCGTCGCGGGCCAGGTCATCCCCTGGAACTTCCCCCTCCTCATGCTGGCGTGGAAGATCGCCCCGGCGCTGGCGACCGGCAACACGGTCGTCCTGAAGCCCGCCGAGACCACCCCCCTCTCGGCGCTCTTCTTCGCGGACATCTGCCGCCAGGCCGGTCTCCCCCAGGGCGTCGTCAACATCCTCACCGGCGACGGCCGCGCCGGAGCCGCGCTGGTCGCCCACCCGGACGTCGACAAGGTCGCCTTCACGGGCTCCACCGCCGTCGGCAAGCAGATCGCGCGCACGGTCGCGGGCACCCGCAAGAAGCTCACCCTCGAACTGGGCGGCAAGGGCGCCAACATCGTCTTCGACGACGCCCCGATCGACCAGGCCGTAGAGGGCATCGTCAACGGCATCTTCTTCAACCAGGGCCAGGTCTGCTGCGCGGGCAGCCGCCTGCTCGTCCAGGAGTCCATCCACGACGAGCTGCTGGACTCCCTCAAGCGCAGGCTCTCCACGCTGCGCCTGGGTGACCCGCTGGACAAGAACACCGACATCGGCGCGATCAACTCCGCGCAGCAGCTCGAACGCATCACCTCGCTCGTCGAGCAGGGCGAGGCGGAGGGCGCCGAGCGCTGGTCGGCGGCCTGCGAACTCCCGGAGAACGGCTACTGGTTCGCGCCGACGCTGTTCACGGGCGTCACCCAGGCGCACACGGTCGCCCGCGACGAGATCTTCGGCCCGGTGCTGTCGGTGCTCACCTTCCGCACCCCGGACGAGGCCGTCGCCAAGGCCAACAACACGCCGTACGGCCTGTCGGCGGGCATCTGGACGGAGAAGGGTTCCCGCATCCTGGCGGTGGCGAACAAGCTCCGCGCGGGTGTCGTCTGGTCCAACACGTTCAACAAGTTCGATCCCACCTCGCCGTTCGGCGGCTACAAGGAGTCGGGCTTCGGCCGCGAGGGCGGTCGCCACGGCCTGGAGGCGTACCTCGATGTCTGAGAAGTCCGAGAAGATCGAAAAGGCAGAGAAGGCAGAGAAGGCCGACAAGCCCCGGAAGGGCGAGAGCACCGAACCGCGGCTCTCGGTCTTCAAGACCTACAAGCTGTACGTCGGCGGGAAGTTCCCGCGTTCCGAGAGCGGCCGGGTGTACGAGGTGTCTGACGCGAAGGGCAACTGGCTGGCCAACGCACCGCTCGCCTCCCGCAAGGACGCCCGGGACGCGGTGGTCGCCGCCCGCAAAGCGTTCGGCGCCTGGTCGGGCGCGACGGCGTACAACCGGGGCCAGATCCTCTACCGCGTCGCGGAGATGCTGGAGGGCCGCAGGGACCAGTACGTCCGTGAGGTCGCCGAGGCCGAGGGACTGTCGAAGTCCAGGGCGGCCGAGCAGGTGGACGCGGCGGTCGACCGCTGGGTCTGGTACGCGGGCTGGACCGACAAGATCGCCCAGGTGGTCGGCGGCGGAAACCCGGTCGCGGGCCCGTACTTCAACCTGTCCTCCCCCGAACCGACCGGCGTGGTCGCCGTCCTGGCGCCCCAGGAGTCGTCCTTCCTGGGGCTGGTCTCGGTGGTCGCCCCGGTGATCGCCACCGGCAACACGGCGGTCGTGATCGCGAGCGAGCGGTCCCCGCTGCCCGCCCTCTCCCTGGGCGAGGTCCTGGCCACCTCCGACCTGCCCGGCGGCGTCGTCAACGTCCTCTCCGGCCGTACGGCGGAGATCGCCGCGCCGCTGGCCGCGCACCAGGACGTCAACGCGATCGACCTGGCCGGCGCCGACGAGGCGCTGGCGAAGGAGCTGGAGATCGCGGCGGCGGACAACCTCAAGCGCGTCCTGCGTCCACAGCCTGTGGACGACTGGTCGGCAACTCCCGGCACGGAGCGCATGACGGCCTTCCTGGAGACGAAGACGGTCTGGCACCCGACGGGCTCCCTGGGAGCCTCGGGCTCCGCCTACTGACCGGGCACCCCCTCCGCACCCCGGAGAGCCGCGCCCCCTCCACCCAAGGGGGCGCGGCTCTCCGCCGTCACCCTGCCCCCGGATCAGCCGCCGAGCGCCCCCGCCGCCCGGCCGACCACCGGGACGCCGTCGACCGAAGGGGCCTGGGCGACCGGGTCGGTCACCGTGCGCGAGTCCACCGGCGCGAGGTCGGCGACCTGGGTACGGACGCCGTTGTCGAGGGGGTCGACGCCGGTTCCGGCGAGCGGGTTGGGCTTGAGGCCGGTGACCGGACCGACGGCGTGCCCGGCTGCGCCGGTCAGGGCCGGCGGGGAGCCGGAGTCAGCCGCTGCCGCCGCCGCGCCCACCCCCAGGACCGCTCCCGCGGCCGCGAGCGTGGCCAGGGCGCGCCGGACGGTCGGCTTCTTGGGTGCGTCGTATCGGGCCATTGCTGATGCCACCCTCTGCTTCTCTCGGTAACCGGATCGACGCGCAGCGTAATGGAAGTGTGACGCGTGCATCAAAGCCGGTCCGCACGGTCGTGGAGCACCCGTTCCATGCCTCAGACTGGTGTCCCGTGAGTTCCCAATCGCCCCTGTCCGCGCGAGTCGTGCTGCTCTGCGGCCCCTCCGGCTCCGGCAAGTCCCTCCTCGCGGCCCGCTCCGGCCTTCCGGTGCTGCGTCTCGACGACTTCTACAAGGAGGGCGACGACCCGACGCTGCCCCTGGTGGCGGGCAGCTCCGACATCGACTGGGACCACCCCGGATCGTGGGACGCGGACGCCGCCGTCGCCGCCATCGGCCGGCTGTGCCGCACGGGTCGTACGGACGTGCCCGTGTACGACATCTCCCTCAGCGCCCGGACCGGTGCGGACACGGTCGACATCGGCGGGGCTCCGCTGTTCATCGCGGAGGGCATCTTCGCCGCGGAGATCGTCACGCGCTGCGGCGAACTGGGCCTGCTGGCCGACGCGCTGTGCCTGAACCGCGGCCCGGTGAAGACCTTCCGCCGCCGCTTCCTGCGGGACCTCAGGGAGGGGCGCAAGTCCATACCCTTCCTGCTGCGGCGCGGCTGGCGGCTGATGCGGCTGGAGCGGACGATCGTCGCCCGCCAGACCTCGCTCGGCGCGTACGCCTGCGACCGCGACGAGGCCCTGAGCCGCCTGGCGGCGGCGGGGGTCGGCGTCGGCAGGCAGGGTGGGGCGGACACGCGCACCGAGGACTCGGGCGTGGACTCGGGTGCGAGTGCGACCGTGCGGTCGGCGTAACCGGGGCGAACCCGGGGCGTATGCACGAAAGCGGGACTGGAAAGGCCCCCCCGGCCATCCAGTCCCGCCTCTTCGTGCTCCCCCGTTGTCCCCCGTGTCCCCGGTTCCCCCTGGGATCCCCCGATCCCCTCGGTTCCCCGTTTTCCCCTTCCCCCTGTTCCCCCGTTCCCCCGTTCTCTGTGTCCCCCGTTCCCCCCGTACCTTCAGGCGACCAGTTCGCCGAAGGCGTCCTCCCGGTCACGGCCGAAGCTGAGGACCTCGTCCTCGCGCAGCCGGCGGAGCGACCGCCAGATGCTGGACTTCACCGTGCCGACACTGATGCCGAGGATGTCCGCGATCTCCGGGTCCGTGCGGCCCTCGTAGTAGCGCAGGACCAGCATGGTGCGCTGGAGTTCGGGCAGCCGGGCCAGCGCCTGCCACAGGACCGCGCGCAGCTCGGTGCCGCGCATCGCGTCCGTGTCGCCGACCGTCTCCGGCAGCTCCTCGGTCGGGTACTCGTTCAGCTTGCGGCGGCGCCACGCGCTGATGTGCAGGTTGGTCATGGTGCGGCGGAGGTATCCGCCGACCGCGGCCTTGTCGCTGATCCGGTCCCACGCCCGGTAGGTCGAGAACAGCGCGCTCTGCAGCAGGTCCTCGGCCTCGAAGCGGTCGCCGGTCAGGTGGTAGGCGGTCGCGTACAGGGAGGCACGTCGTTCCTGGACGTAGGCGGTGAACTCCACCTCCGACAGCGAACGGCGCTCCCCCTCTGCCTCCCCGTACCCGCTTCCCCCGTGTGTTTCCCCCGTGTTGGTTTCCCCCGTGGGCGCGTCGATCACCGTCCTGTAGGCGGTGTGACGCCCGACGCCGCGAGCGCACCCCCGTTTGCCCAGGGCACCGGACTTCTCACCGGCTCGGTGCACGTCGTGCAGACGCGTGACAACCGCGCTGGAGCTGGTGCCGTGCAGCGTGTTCATCTCGCGCCCCCCGTCGTGGACTTCCGGTGTCTTCATGTGCTGTTGTGCTGGTGACGAAAATCCTGCCCGGGCGACTTCATGGCCGTGTCCGCCGACTGTCACAGAGCTGTCACAGGGGCCGCCGCGCCGGGCTCCGGTCGTCGACCGCGGCGCCCTGCCGGATGTCGGCGCACATGGCCGTCCGTGTGCGGGTCCCACGTGCTTCTGTCCCCACGGGTCGAACCGGGAGCCCTCCATGGGACAGAATGAGCCCGTGCCTTCCCTGTTGCTGATCGAGGACGACGACGCCATCCGCACGGCCCTGGAGCTCTCACTCACGCGCCAGGGCCACCGCGTGGCGACCGCTGCCAGCGGTGAGGACGGACTGAAGCTGCTGCGCGAGCAACGGCCCGATCTGATCGTGCTGGACGTGATGCTGCCCGGCATCGACGGATTCGAGGTGTGCCGGCGCATCCGGCGCACCGACCAGTTGCCGATCATCCTGCTGACCGCGCGCAACGACGACATCGACGTGGTGGTCGGCCTGGAGTCCGGTGCCGACGACTACGTGGTCAAACCCGTGCAGGGCAGGGTGCTGGACGCCCGGATCCGGGCGGTGCTGCGCCGCGGGGAGCGGGAGTCCAACGACGCGGCGACCTTCGGCAGCCTGGTCATCGACCGCTCGGCGATGACCGTGACGAAGAACGGCGAGGACCTCCAGCTGACCCCGACCGAGCTGCGGCTGCTGCTCGAACTGAGCCGGCGGCCCGGCCAGGCGCTGTCCCGGCAGCAGTTGCTGCGGCTGGTGTGGGAGCACGACTACCTGGGCGACTCGCGTCTGGTGGACGCCTGTGTCCAGCGGCTGCGCGCCAAGGTCGAGGACGTGCCGTCGTCTCCGACCTTGATCCGTACCGTGCGCGGTGTCGGCTACCGACTGGACCCGCCTCAGTGACACAGGAGCACCAGGAGAGTTCCCGCGGCTGGTCCGCGGCGCGCAAGGGGGTCTGGTCGCGGCTGCGCTTCACCAGTCTGCGGCTTCGGCTGGTGGTCGTGTTCGGGCTGGTCGCGCTCACCGCCGCGGTGTCCGCGTCGGGCATCGCGTACTGGCTCAACCGCGAGGCGGTGCTCACCCGCACCCAGGACGCGGTGCTGGGCGACTTCGAGCAGGAGATGCAGAACCGGGCGGGGGCGCTGCCGGAGCATCCGACGCAGGAGGAACTGCAGCACACCGCGGGCCAGATGGCCAACAGCAGCCAGCGGTTCTCGGTGCTGCTGATCGCCGAGAACCCGCAGGGCCGCACGGTGTACGGCAGTTCGGGCGGGCTGAGCGGCTTCTCGACCCAGGACGTGCCGACCTCGCTGCGCAAGGCGGTGAACGAGCGGCAGAAGATCACCTCGACCAACAAGCACCCCTACCGCCTGTACTGGCAGCGGATCGTCCACGGCGGCACCCCCTATCTGGTGGCGGGCACCCGGACGATCGGCGGCGGGCCGACCGGCTACATGCTCAAGTCGCTGGAGCCGGAGGCCAAGGACCTCAACTCGCTGGCCTGGTCGCTGGGTATCGCCACCGGTCTCGCCCTGATCGGCTCCGCACTGCTGGCGCAGGCCGCGGCGACGACCGTGCTGAAGCCGGTGCAGCGGCTCGGGGTCGCCGCCCGGCGACTCGGCGAGGGCAGGCTGGACACCCGGCTGAGGGTGTCGGGGACGGATGAACTGGCCGATCTGTCCCGGACGTTCAACAAGGCGGCCGAGGCGCTGGAGAAACGGGTGGCCGACATGGCCGCGCGGGACGAGGCGTCCCGCAGGTTCGTGGCGGACATGAGTCACGAACTGCGCACTCCGCTGACCGCGATCACGGCGGTGACGGAAGTCCTCGAGGAGGAGCTGGAGTTCGAGGGCGGTGGCATCGACCCGATGATCGAACCCGCCGTACGGCTCGTGGTCAGTGAGACGCGGCGGCTCAACGACCTGGTCGAGAACCTGATGGAGGTCACCCGCTTCGACGCGGGCACCGCCCGTCTCGTCCTCGACGACGTCGACATCGCCGACCAGATCACCGCCTGCATCGACGCCCGCGCCTGGCTGGACGCGGTGGAGTGGGACGCGGAGCGCGGCATCCACGCCCGGATCGACCCGCGTCGGCTGGACGTGATCCTGGCCAACCTCATAGGCAACGCGCTCAAGCACGGCGGCTCGCCGGTACGGGTGTCGGTGCGCGTGGACCGCGAGGAAGGCGGCGACGGCGCGGCTCCTGTGAGCGGTGAGGCCGGTGGGGGCGGTTCGGAGGGCGGGGAGCGCAAGGACGGCGGGGCCCGCGAGGACGGCGCCGGGGAGGGCACCGGGACGGGCGCCGAGGACGGAGGCGCCGTGGTCGGGGGCACCATGGCCGGAGGCGCCGTGGTCATCGAGGTGCGGGACCAGGGGCCGGGCATCCCCGAGGACGTCCTGCCGCATGTCTTCGACCGCTTCTACAAGGCCAGTGCCTCCCGGCCGCGTTCCGAAGGCAGCGGCCTGGGCCTGTCCATCGCACTGGAGAACGCCCATGCCCACGGTGGCGAGATCACCGCGGCCAACTCCCCCGAGGGCGGCGCGGTGTTCACGCTGCGGCTGCCGCGGGACGTATCCGCCCTGACCGAGCGGGACGACGAACCCGCCGACAACGCCGGCAACGCCGGGAACACCGGGAACACCGACAACGCCCGGCGGGACCAGGGCAGCGCCGGCCCTCGGCGGTCGAGCGCCGGAGGGGACGCCCGATGAACATACGCCGGACGGCTCCGCGCCCGACGGGCATACGCGGCATACGCGGTGCACGAGGCACACGACGGCTGCCGGGACTGCTGGCCGTCACCGCGTTCGGTGTCCTGCTCTCCGGGTGCGGGATCCGGGCCACCGAGGTGCCGACCGACTTCGGTCCGGCGCCCTCCCGGGTGCGCTGCTCGCAGGCCGAGGCGGGCGGGGCGGCGCAGCCCGCGCGGGGCCTGCCGGTGCGGGTGTTCCTGCTCTGCGGCTCGTCGCTGATGGCCGTCGACCGGACGGTACGGGTGCCGGAGGGCGCGGCGGACTCCGGGCAGCGGCGCGCCCTGGTGGCGCAGGGCCTGCTGGACCAGCTCTCGGCGCCGCCGACACCCGCCGAGAAGGAGGCCGGGTACACGACGAACGTACGGGGCGGGATGGCCGTGAGCGGTCCGCGGTCCGACGACCCGGAGGACGCGCTGCGCCTGAGCACCGCGCCGGGGAGCCTGACGTCCTACGCGCTCGCGCAGATCGTCTGCACCTTCTCCGACTCGGCGGCGGCCGAGGGGGACGGCTCGGTGGTCCTGGGCGGCCAGGACGACGGGCCGCCGCGCCGCTACCGGTGCACGGACGAGGTCCGGGCCCGCCCGGGCGGTACGGAGCCCCCGTCCACGGCGGTCACCGAGGGGTGATCCCGGACGGCGGGCGCCACGGACCGGGGCCGGCGGGATTGTGGCGCATGCCTCACCCGGCGAACGGGGCATTTCCCGGAACCGATCCCGTCGGGCGTCGCGTCTAGGGTTTCGTGCAGCGTCAAGGCCCCGTCGGCGGCACCGCCGCGTCCCGTGTCCGTGTGACAGGAGGTCTCCTCCTGGCCGCGTACCTCGTGTTCGTCGCCTGGTGCACGCTGCGCCCCCTGAACGTCCCCTGGGTGATGCCCGCCAACCTGCGGCTCTTCGACGGCATCCGGGCCGACTTCGCGCTGGGCTGGGGGGCCGGGGCCCGCCGGGTCGGCGAGGGGCTCGCGCTGCTCGCTCCGCTGGGTGTGCTGCTGCCGATGGCGGGGGGCAGGCTGACCGTCTCGCCACTGGGTTCGCTGCTCCGCACCATGGCCGCGGCGGCACTGCTGTCGCTGGGCATCGAGATGCTGCAGACCGCGGTGCCCGGCAGGGTCGTGGACGTCGACGCGCTGTTGCTGAACACGGTGGGCGCGGCGCTCGCGCATGTCGCCGTGGTGCCGGCGGGCCGCGCCTGGCTGCGCCGCCGGTCCGGCGCCGGACTTCGCCAGGAGGAGCCGGCTCAGGGTCGGACCCCGACGATTCCCAGGGTCGGGATCGCCCCATGGAGTGATGCTTTGCCCCCTTCGTCTCCGTAGCGTGGAGAGCGGTAGAACAGCCGACGGAAGCCGACGCGGCGCCGTGGGTCACTGAACCGCACACACCACGAAGGAGTCCACGATGTCCCGCCTCGCCCGCCCCACCAACAACCGTGTGATCGGCGGCGTGTGCGCCGCACTGGCCCGGCGCTTCGGCACCTCCGCGACCACGATGCGCGTGATCTTCCTGGTCTCGTGCCTGCTCCCCGGGCCGCAGTTCCTGGTCTACATAGCGCTGTGGATCCTGTTCCCGTCGGAGGACAAGGCGCAGACGGCCTGGTGAGTCCGTGTGCCGTTCCGCGCGAACACCGATGGGGCGCGCCCCGGACTCGGGGCGCGCCCCATCGGCCGGGGTCCGCGCGGGTGGATCAGGGTGAGGGGGTCAGCCGAGCGGGATCCCGTTGACGGCGACACCCTCCGTGGGCAGCCCCTTCGCGGGCAGGCCCCCGAGCAGACCGCCGACCTGATCCTGAGGACCCTCGGAGGTCAGTTGCTCGGCGACCGGCCGCGCGGTCGTCATGCCCGTGCCGACCACGTCCTGTCCCGTCTGCAGGGCCCCGTCCGCGCTCGGCGCCACGCGGGAGACGTCCTCCGCCGGAAGGCTCTGAGCGACGGTGTCCAGCGCGGCCCCGGCGTTCGGGACAGCCGGGGCGGCCGGAGCTGCACTTGCGGCACCCGCGCCGACGGCGGCGAAGGCGGCGCCGAGAACGGCGACACCGAGGGTCTTGGCAGCAGACTGCTTCATGAAATGCGTCCTCGAAATGGAATGGGGGGAACGAGCGGTCCTCGACCGTAAACACCCGGCACCACCCGCCGCAAACCTCGAGATGCGGACGATTAGTGAAGGCCGCCCGTCCTCCCGGAATCCGCGGACGTCCCGGTCAGCTTTCTTCAGTCACAGAACCGCTGGTGGAGGCGGTTTGCCGAAACAGCCATTCGGATTTCAGCTCGGCATATCCGGGCTTGATGACGTCATTGATCATGGCCAGTCGTTCATCGAAAGGAATGAACGCCGACTTCATCGCATTGACGGAAAACCATTGCATGTCGTCGAGCGTGTAACCGAACGCATCGACCAGGTGCTCGAATTCCTGGCTCATGTCGGTGTGCGACATGAGGCGGTTGTCGGTGTTCACCGTGACCCGGAAGTGCAGTCGGCGCAGCAGGCCGATGGGGTGCTCGGCGTACGAGGCCGCCGCCCCGGTCTGCAGGTTGGAGCTGGGGCACAGCTCCAGCGGGATGCGCTTGTCCCGGACGTAGGAGGCGAGCCGGCCGAGTTCGACCGAGCCGTCGTCGTGGACCTGGATGTCGTCGATGATGCGCACCCCGTGTCCGAGCCGGTCGGCGCCGCACCACTGGAGGGCCTGCCAGATGGACGGCAGCCCGAAGGCCTCACCTGCGTGGATGGTGAAGTGGTTGTTCTCCCGCTTGAGGTACTCGAAGGCGTCGAGGTGCCGGGTGGGCGGGTAACCGGCCTCGGCTCCCGCGATGTCGAAGCCGACGACGCCCAGGTCCCGGTAGCGGTTGGCGAGTTCGGCGATCTCCAGGGACCGCGCGGCGTGCCGCATCGCGGTGAGCAGCGCGCCGACGCGGATGCGGTTTCCGTCCTCCCGCGCCCGCCGCTCCCCTTGCCGGAAGCCCTCGTTGACCGCCTCGACGACTTCTTCGAGGGTCAGCCCGCCTTCGAGGTGCTGCTCGGGGGCGTAACGCACCTCGGCGTAGACGACACCGTCCGCGGCGAGGTCCTCGGCGCACTCGGCGGCGACCCGCACCAGGGCGTCACGGGTCTGCATGACCCCGACGGTGTGCGAGAACGTCTCCAGGTACCGCTCCAGGGAACCGGAGTCGGCGGCCTCCCGGAACCAGAGGCCGAGCTTGCCGGGGTCGCTCTGGGGCAGTCCGGAGTAGCCGGCCTCGCGGGCCAGGTCGACGACGGTGCCGGGGCGCAGGCCGCCGTCGAGGTGGTCGTGCAGCAGCACCTTGGGCGCCCGGCGGATCTGGTCCGGGGTCGGGGTGTTCGCAGTGGTCTGGCTCGTCATTTCGGCACTCTAGGGCCTGTCCGGCGGATCAGGTCGCAGGAAGTCGACGGCACCTTGTCGGCGCGGGTGAGCGGCGCGAGGGGGTCCCGCTGCTCGAAGAGCTCGGAAAGGGCGTGTCGGCCCCGCGTCTGCGGCATGGTCCGCCGGGCGGGCTCCAGCACCTACGCGCGTAGACCACCAGGTGCGAATCCGTCGATACGTAACGGTGACCGCACGCGAGGGTGGCGTACACCGGGGCTTCTGACACTCTGCTGCCATGTCACAGCAAGCGACGCCGGCGCGCACGGCCCGGCTGGGGAGGGCGCTCGGCCCGAAGCCGAAAGCGGTGAGCGGCGCGGTGCTGCTGCTCCCCGGCGGCGAGCCGGTCTCCAGCCGCAGGCCCTCCCCCGTGGTGGCGGCCGCCTCCGTACGCGCCCTGGGACACCGTCTCGGCCGTGCGGGCCGGGCCGAGGGTCTCGCCGTCCATGTCGTCCACTACCGCTACCGGGGCTGGAACGGCAGTGAGGCGCATCTCGCGCGTGACGCCACCTGGGCCGTGAGCGAGATCGTGCGGCTCTACGGGGATGTTCCCGTGTGCCTGGCCGGTCTCGGCATGGGCGGCCGGGCGGCGCTGCGCGCGGGCGGCCACGAGGCCGTCAGCTCCGTGCTGGCGCTGGCTCCCTGGCTGCCCGAGGAGGACGTGGCCGCGGTCCCCGAACCGGTGAAGCAGCTGGCCGGGCGGCAGGTGCTGATCGTGCACGGCACCCGTGACGCGCGGGCCGACCCGGAACTGTCCTTCCGGCTGGCGGCGCGGGTCAAAAAGGCGAACCGGAACGTGTGCCGCTTCGAAGTGCACGCCGACGGGCACGGGTTGAACCAGTACCGGGACGAAGTGCTGGCGCTGTGCGAGGACTTCATGATGGGGACGCTGTTCGGGCGGGCGTTCTCCCGTCCGGTGCAGGATGCCCTGGCGGCGCCCCCGCCCCTGGGGCTGCGGATGCCGCTGGCCTCGGGGTTCGGCGCGTCGTTACGCCGGTAGACGGCGGGCGGCGGCTCGCGGACGGCCGTCGTTCAGTCCGGGAGCAGGTGGCCCCTCCTCGACAGCAGGAACTTCTTGAAGGCCGCCACCGGCGGGGTGTCCGGGTGGCCGGCCAGCCAGGCGACGCCGATCTCGCGGGCCGCCCGCGGGGAGGTGACGGTCAGTTCCACCACCCCGGGGCGCGGCACGGCCGGCGGGGGCAGCAGGGCGACGCCCAGACCGGCGGCCACCAGGCCCCGCAGGGTCTCCGCCTCCTCGCCCTCGAAGGCGACCCGGGGCCGGAAACCGGCCTGCGCGCAGAGGTCGTCGGTGATGCGGCGCAGGCCGTATCCGGGCTCCAGGGTCACGAACGTCTCGTCGGCGGCCTCGGCGAGGCGGACACGGCGCCGGCCGGCGAGCCGGTGGTCGGCGGGGACGACCAGGCGCAGTTTCTGCTCGTCCAGGCGGCGGGCGACGAGGTCGGGGGCGTCCGGGACCGGGGAGGTCAGGCACAGGTCCAGCTCGCCCGCACGGAGGCGCTCCAGCATGGCCTCGCCGTAGTTCTGGACGAGGCTGAAGCGGATGCGCGGGTGGTCGGCGCGGAAGGCGTGCAGCAGGCCGGGCACGGTCTCGGCGCCCATGGTGTGCAGGAACCCGAAGGCGACCTTGCCCGTGGCCGGGTCGGCGTCGGCGCGCACCTCGTCGGCGGCCCGCTCGACCTCGGCGAGGGCGCGTTCGACGGAGGCGAGGAAGGTGCGGCCGGCGGGGGTCAGCGAGAGGGTGCGGCCGTGCCGGGCGAACAGGTCGACGCCCAGGTCGTGTTCGAGGCGGACCATGGACCGGGAAAGCGTGGACTGCGGCACCTGCATCTCCTGGGCGGCACGGGTGACGTGCTCCGTGCGGGCGACGCCGGCGAAGTGAACGAGACGTGGCGCGAGCAGCGCGACGATGTCTTCTGTGTCACCGGACGGTGACAGCTGCCTCTGTGACCTCTGCTGATGCACCATGGGAACGATTATCTCGATTTCGTGCATTGGACGGATGAGCGGGGCCGTCCGTAGGTTCGAGGCATGTCTTCCGTCAGTACCGGGGCGTCCACGCGGGTGGACGCCGGCCCGTCCGTCACTTCCTCTCCCTCACCTTCTCCCTCGCCTCCCGCCACGGCGTCCGCCGCCCCGGCCTCCCCGGGCGGCCCCGACTCCCGGATGTCCCCCGGCGGTCCCGGTTACCGGCGGATGAGCCTCGCCCTCTTCCTGGCGGGTGTCGCGACCTTCGCGCTGCTGTACTCCACCCAGGCCCTGCTGCCGCTGATCTCCGGAGACCTCGGGGTGACCGCGGGCGACGCGAGTGGGACGGTGGCGGCGGCCACCGGTGGTCTGGCGCTGTTCGTGCTGCCGATGAGCGCGCTGTCGGAACGCTACGGACGCCGTACGGTCATGACGGCCTCCCTGGCCGTCGCGGTGACCGTCGGGCTGCTGGTCCCCTTCGCCCCGTCACTGGGCGCCCTGGTGGCGCTGCGGGCGCTCCAGGGGGCGGCCCTGGCCGGGGTGCCCGCGTCGGCGACCGCGTACCTCGCGGAGGAGGTCAGGCCCAGGGCACTGGTGACCGCGATCGGACTGTTCGTCGCGGGCAACAGCGTCGGCGGGATGAGCGGCCGGGTCGTCACCGGATGGGTGGCGCAGGAGTGGGGCTGGCGGGTCGCCGTCGGCGTGGTCGGGGTGCTCGCGGTGGCGTGCGCGGTGGCGTTCCGGCTGCTGCTGCCGGCGCCGAGGCACTTCCGGCCGGGTTCGCTGCGCCCGCGCGTGCTGGTCGGCGCGGTCCGGGGCCACCTCGCCAACCCGCTGCTGCGGCGCCTGTACGCGATCGGCGCGCTGTTCATGACGGTGTTCGGCGGGGTCTACACCGTGATCGGCTACCGCCTGAGCGAGGCGCCCTTCTCACTCCCCCAGGGCCTCGTCGGCTCGATCTTCCTGGTCTACCTGGTCGGCACGGTGTCGGCGTCGGCGGCGGGTCGGCTGGTGAACCGGCTGGGCCGTCGGGGCGCGCTGTACGCGGCGGGCGGGACCACCGCGGCGGGTCTGCTGCTGTCCCTGGCCGGCTCGCTGTCCCTGATCCTGCTGGGCCTGGTGCTGATCACCGGGGGCTTCTTCGCGGGCCACGCGGTCGCGTCCTCGGCGGTCGGACGGACGGCCACCGAGGGCCGCGCCCAGGCGTCGGCGCTGTACCAGTCCGCCTACTACATCGGCTCCAGCGTGGGCAGCACGGCCGGCGCGCTCGCCTTCCACTCGGGGGGCTGGGCCGGGACGGTGGGGGTCGGCCTGGTGGCGGTGGCCGGCGTCGTGACCATCACGGTGCTGGGCACCCGGGCGGCCCGGGTGGAGCGGCGGCGGCTCGCCCCCGCGTGAGGCCGCGCACGCCCGGCCCGGCGGGCGGGAAATTTCGTTCCGCCCGTTGAAATCGCCTCTCCGACCTGCACGTTCGTCCACTCGGAGGGCCGTTGTCAGTGGCCTGCGGTAGCTTCCGAAGTGCCGGGTGCGAAGGCGCACCGCAGACAGGCCACAGGGGTGGGTGGACGATGACGAACGGCACGGCGGCGACGACCGATCTCGACGCCAGGCTCGAGGCGCACCGCGTCGAGCTGACCGGGTACTGCTACCGGATGCTCGGTTCCTCCTTCGAGGCGGAGGACGCGGTGCAGGACACGATGATCCGCGCCTGGCGCGGCTTCGACACGTTCGAGGGCCGTTCCAGTCTGCGCTCCTGGCTGTACCGCATCGCGACCAACGTCTGCCTGGACATGCTGACGGCGGGCAACAAGCGCGCCCGGCCGATGGATCTGACGGAGTCGACCCCGCTGGCCCGGGCGGCCCTCTCGCCGCGGCCGGACCACACCTGGCTGGAGCCGATGCCGGACTCCCGGGTGCTGCCCACCGTCGAGGACCCGGCGGAGGCGGCGGTCGCCAAGGAGTCCGTGCGGCTCGCCTTCATGGCCGCGCTCCAGCAGCTGCCGCCCAAGCAGCGGGCGGTGCTGCTGCTGCGGGAGGTGCTGGCCTGGCGGGCGAGCGAGGTGGCCGAGCTGCTCGACACCTCGATGGCGTCCGTCAACAGCGCGTTGCAGCGGGCGCGGGCGACGCTCGCGGAGCGGCGCCGGCCGGGCGCCGACGCGTCCGTCTCCGACCCGCTGGACGAGGAGCAGCAGAAGCTCCTGGAGCGCTATGTGGCGGCGTTCGAGGGGTACGACATGTCGGCGCTGACGGCGTTGCTGCACGAGGACGCCAGCATGACGATGCCGCCGTTCGACCTGTGGCTGACCGGCACCGCCGACATCACGGGCTTCATGACGACGCTGGGCGCCTCCTGCGCGGGTTCGCGGCTGCTGCCTCTCCAGGCCAACGGCCTGCCCGGGTTCGCCCAGTACAAGCCGGACCCGGAGGCGGGTGGTTTCACCCCGTGGGCGGTCCAGGTGCTGGAGATCTCAGAGGGCCGGATCACCGGGTTCCACTGCTTCCTCGACACCGCGCGCTGGTTCCCGCTGTTCGGGCTGCCCCTCCACCTCGAAACGGAGGCCGACCAGGTCGAGCAGGGAGCATAGGGCGGGGTCGGGGTCGCGCAGCCGTATCCGGCCCCCGGTCCGACGGGCCAGGAGCTGGAGACGGGCGAGCAGGTTCACGGCGGCGAGCCCCGGCGGCCCCAGCCCTCCCACGTCACAGACGACGATTCCGTCGTCCGGACCGCCCCCGCCGGCCCCGCCGCCGTCGTCCAGCAGTGCCCGCAGCACTTCGCTCGGTCCGCTCACCCCGTCCCGGGTGACGGGGCCGCGCAGCACGAGTACGGGCGGTGTCTTGGCGTCCACGAGCGGTAGACCGGGCACGGGCGCGTAATTCATCGCGGTCTCTCGCCGGCGTGCGGGCACCGGGAAGATCACATTGACCCGGACATGACTTCCCTCGAGAGTTGGGTGTATGCACCACATACCCTCCCCGTCCGCGATGCCCGGTGCCCGCCGCTCCGGCGAGGAGCCGCTGTGCAGGGGGTGCTGAGCGGTTTCGCGGTGATCGCGGTGGTCATCGGCGTCGGCTATGGGGTCGGCCGCCGGGGGTATCTGGGCCGGCAGGCCCACGAGGTGCTGACGAAGCTCGCCTTCCACGTGGCCTCGCCGGCCCTGCTGTTCACCCTTCTCGCCGAGGCGGACCTCTCGGTGGTCTTCTCCGGCCGGCTGCTGGTCACCGCGCTGAGCACGGCCGCGGTGGCCGGCGTCTTCGTCGCGGTGGGCGTGGCACGCCGTTGGGGCGTGGGCCGCACCACCATCGGCGCCCTGTGCTCCAGCTACGTCAACTCCGGCAACCTCGGCATACCGATCGCCGTGTACGTCCTCGGCGACGCCTCACTGGTGGCGCCGGTGCTGCTGTTCCAGCTCGTGATGGTCACCCCGGTCGCGCTGACGGTCCTGGACCTGGCGACCGCCGGGGAGAAGCTGCCGCTGTGGCAGCGGCTGCTCACACCACTGCGGAACCCGGTCGCGCTGGGCTCGCTGGCGGGGGTGGCGGTGTCGGCGTCCGGCCTGGAGATCCCCGGCCCGGTCATGGACCCGGTGACGCTGATCGGCAACATGGCGGTTCCGGCGGTCCTGCTCGCGTTCGGCATCTCGCTGCGCGGCAGCGCCCTGCCCCTGCGGGGCGGTGAGCGCGGTGCGGTGCTGCTCGCCGTGGCGCTGAAGTCGGCGGGTCAGCCGGTGGTCGCCTGGGCGCTGGCGGTGGGGGTCTTCGGGCTGCGCGGGGCGCAACTGCTCGACGTGGTGGTGACCTCGGCGCTCCCGGCCGCGCAGAACATCTTCACGTACGCGAGCAGCTACCGCGTCGGCGAGACCCTGGCCCGGGAGGCGATCCTGGTGTCGACCCTGCTGTCGGTACCGGTGCTGGTGGTGGCGGCGGCGCTGCTGGGGTGACTCAGCTCTCGGGGAACTCGCCGGTGTCGATGACGAGGTCGAACGGAGCGGGGAGCTTGATGGGCTCACCGAACTTCACGGAGTCCAGGGGACGGTAGACATCACCGTGCGGCTCGCCGAAGAGCGTCACGGTCGGGCCGTCGGGGGCCCAGCGGTCGACGAGGAGGTACAGCGGGATGCCCGCGGTGGCATAGGCGGCGAGCTTACTGACTCGGTCGTGGCGCGCGTTGGACTTGGAGGTCACCTCGACGACGAATTCGGCGAGGGCTGCGGGCATGTGGTTGTCCGTCTCCGAGTCGTCCCGAACCGGGGCCACCAGAAGGTCCGGAATGAACATCCCCAGACGTGAGGGCACGGCGATTTCCTGGGTCTGGAAGATTTCCCAGTGCTCGGGAATCACAGAGTAAAGACGCCGCTGAATGCGGGCCGCGATCACGTTGTGACGGTACGCGGGAGCAGGTGACACGGTGATGATCCCCTCAATGATCTCCACCTTGCTGCCCTCGGGCCATTCCATCTCCTCCCAGAACCGGACGAGGTCGTCCCAGCTCTGCTCGGGGTCCTGGCTCACGGCGAGTGCGCTCATGGCGGTTTCTCCTATCGGTGCGTCACCGACTACAGCATGCCGAACGGGACCGGTGGCGGTCCACCGATCCCGTTCACCCGAAAGAGGAACCGCAGGTCAGGCGATGCGTTCCCGCACCACCGGCGTGGCCTTGAAGGCGGTACCGGGGGCCGCGATGTCGTACGAGCCCGACACCGCCTCGAGGGCGTGGTCGAAGCGGTCCGGGGCGTCCGTGTGGAGGGTGAGGAGGGGCTGGCCCTCGGTGACCGTGTCGCCGGGCTTGGCGTGCAGTTCGACGCCGGCGCCCGCCTGCACCGGATCCTCCTTGCGGGCGCGGCCCGCGCCGAGGCGCCAGGCGGCGACGCCGATGTCGTAGGCGTCCAGGCGGGTGAGGACGCCGGAGGCGGTCGCCGTCACCACGTGCTGTTCGCGCGCCGTCGGCAGGGCTGCGTCCGGGTCGCCGCCCTGCGCCGCGATCATGCGGCGCCAGACGTCCATCGCGGAGCCGTCGGCCAGGGCCTTCGCCGGGTCGGCGTCCTCGAGACCGGCCGCGTCCAGCATCTCGCGGGCCAGGGCGAGGGTCAGTTCGACCACGTCCGCGGGGCCGCCGCCCGCCAGGACCTCCACCGACTCGCGGACCTCCAGGGCGTTGCCCGCGGTCAGGCCGAGCGGGGTCGACATGTCGGTGAGCAGGGCGACGGTCCGCACGCCGTGGTCGGTGCCGAGGCCGACCATCGTGGACGCCAGTTCGCGGGCGTCCTCCAGGGTCTTCATGAAGGCGCCGCTGCCCACCTTCACGTCCAGGACCAGCGCGCCCGTTCCCTCAGCGATCTTCTTCGACATGATCGAGGAGGCGATCAGCGGGATCGCCTCGACGGTGCCGGTCACGTCGCGCAGGGCGTAGAGCTTCTTGTCGGCGGGGGCCAGGCCGTCGCCGGCCGCGCAGACGACGGCCCCCACGCCGTCCAGGACGGACAGCATCTCGTCGTTGGACAGCAGCGCGCGCCAGCCCGGGATCGCCTCCAGCTTGTCCAGGGTGCCGCCGGTGTGGCCGAGGCCCCTGCCGGACAGCTGGGGGACGGCCGCACCGCAGGCCGCGACCAGCGGGGCCAGCGGCAGGGTGATCTTGTCGCCGACACCGCCGGTGGAGTGCTTGTCGGTGGTGGGGCGGGACAGCGAGGAGAAGTCCATGCGCTCGCCGGAGGCGATCATCGCGGCCGTCCAGCGGGCGATCTCGGCCCGGTTCATGCCGTTGAGCAGGATCGCCATCGCGAGGGCCGACATCTGCTCGTCGGCCACCTCCCCGCGGGTGTACGCGTCGACGACCCAGTCGATCTGCTCGTCGCTGAGTTCGCCGCGGTCCCGCTTGGTGCGGATGACGGAGATGACGTCCATGGCCATGGCTGGCATTCCTTCCGAGAGCGAAGAGTGCGGCGCGGCCCCTCCGGACGACGGTGGCGGCAGTCGACCGGAGGGGCCGCAGGGGAGTTACTTGGCGAGGTGCTGCGGGCCGAAGGCCTGGGGCAGCATCTCCGACAGCGGCAGGATGCCCGCCGGGGTCTCCAGCAGCAGCTCGGGGCCGCCGAACTCGTACAGCAACTGCCGGCACCGGCCGCACGGGACGAGGATCCCGCCGCTGCCGTCCACGCAGGTGAAGTGCGTGAGCCGGCCGCCGCCGGTGCGGTGCAGCTCCGAGACCAGCCCGCACTCGGCGCACAGGCCGAGCCCGTAGCTGGCGTTCTCGACGTTGCAGCCGGAGACCGTGCGTCCGTCGTCGACCAGGGCGGCGACACCGACCGGGTAGCCCGAGTAGGGGACGTACGCGTGGGTCATGGCCTCGCGCGCGACCGCGCGCAGGGCCTCCCAGTCGATGTCGGCCGTGGTGGCCTCGGGCGGGGTCATCCGCCCTGCCCCTTCCGGTAGGGCAGTCCGTCCGCCTTCGGCATGCGCAGCCGCTGTGCGGACAGCGCGAGGACCACCAGGGTGATGACGTACGGCGTGGCGGAGACCACCTGGTTGGGGACCTCGTTGGTGCCGGCGTACCAGGCGTAGACGAGGGCGCCGACGACCAGGGTGACGAGCGCGTGCACGTACTTCTTGCGGACCACCAGCCAGATCGCGCCGATGACCAGCAGCAGCGCGCCGAGCAGCAGCAGCGCGTGCACGTTGGCGGAACCGCCGCGCAGGTTGAGGCTGTCGGTGTAGCCGAAGAGGCCGGCGCCGATGGCGAGGCCGCCCGGCATCCAGTTGCCGAAGATCATCGCGGCGAGGCCGATGTAGCCGCGCCCGCTGACCTGGCCCTCCAGGTAGAAGGGGTTGGCGACGATGGACAGGAAGACACCGCCGAGGCCGGCCAGGGCGCCGGAGATGACCACGGCGACGTACTTGTACTTGTAGACGTTGACGCCGAGGGACTCGGCGGCGACCGGGTTCTCGCCGCAGGAGCGCAGCCGCAGGCCGAAGGCGGTGCGCCACAGGATCCACCAGGTCGCGGGGACGAGCGCGATGGCGACGAGGGTCAGCCAGGAGACGTTGGTGACCAGTCCGCCGAGCAGGCCGGCTATGTCGGAGACGAAGAACCAGCCCTTCTCGTTGAGGTCGCGCAGTCCGTCGGACAGCCCCGGCACGGTGAAGTGGCCGAGCGACTCGACCGCCGGGGACTGCTTGGCGGAGCCGCCCTGGTGGCCCTCGAAGGCCAGCGGGGCGAGGTAGCGGGTGGCGCCGAGGGCGAGGATGTTGATGGCCACACCGGAGACGATGTGGTTGACGTTGAAGGTGACGGTGACGAAGGCGTGCAGCAGGCCGCCGAGGGCGCCGCCGATGAGGCCGACGAGGACGCCGGTCCACGGGCCCCACTGGAATCCGGCCCAGGCGCCGAACCAGGTGCCGAGGATCATCATGCCCTCGAGACCGATGTTGACGACGCCCGCGCGCTCGGCCCACAGGCCGCCGAGTCCGGCGAGGCCGATGGGCACCGCCAGCTGGAGGGCGGTGGACATCTGGCTGACGTTGGTGATGCCGTCCGCGCCGGTGATGATGCGGACGATCGAGACCAGGGCCAGGGCGCCGGCGATGACCAGCAGCAGCACGGGCCACGACATGCGGCGGCCGGTGGGTGCCGCGGGCTGCAGCGAGGGCTGGTTGACGTCGGTCGCTGTGGTCGGGGCGGTCATCGGCCGGCCACCTCCTTCGTGGAGTTGTTGTCGGCGCCGAGGCCGCCGAGAAGACGGCCCGCGGCGAGTTCCGCGCCGACCCGGCGCTGCTGGCGGCGCAGGCCCCACTCACGGACGGCCTCGTAGGAGACGACGACCGAGAGCACGATCAGGCCCTGCATGATGACCGCGATCTCCTTGTCGTAGCCGTGGAAGTCCAACTCGGGCGAGGCCTTGTCGAGCCAGGCCCACAGCAGGGCGGCGAAGGCGATGCCGACCGGGCTGTTGCGGCCGAGCAGGGCGATGCCGATGCCGAGGAAGCCGATGCCGGTCGGGAAGTTCAGGCTGTAGGTGTGGGTGTCGCCGAGCAGGATGGGCAGGCCCGCGAGGCCCGCGAGACCGCCGGAGATCAGCATGGCGCTGAGCACCATGCGCTTGGGGCTGACCCCGCTGGCCGCGGCGGCGGTCTGCGAGGCGCCGGAGGCGCGCAGGTCGAAACCGAAGCGGGTGCGGTTGAGGACGACCCAGTAGCCGATGCCGAGCAGCGCGGCGAGGACGACCAGGCCGTAGACCTCACCGGCCTCGCCCATGTCGATGCCGGGGACCCAGCCGGACTCGTGCATCACGCCGGTGGTGTTGTTGTTGCCGACCTTGACGCCGAAGACGGTCGGCAACCACAGGTAGCCGATCACGGAGGTCGCGATCGCGTTGAGCATGATCGTGGCGACGACCTCGCTGACCCCGCGGGTGACCTTGAGGACACCGGCGATGCCCGCCCAGAAGGCGCCGGTGAGGACGGCGGTGAGGAGCAGCAGCGGGATCTGCAGGGCGGCCGGCAGGGCGGCGTGGGCGCCGACGACGGCGGCCATCATGGCGGCGAGCTGGTACTGGCCGTCGACACCGATGTTGAAGAGGTTCATCCGGAAGCCGATGGCCACCGCGAGGGCCGCGATGTAGTACATCGAGGCCTGGTTGACGATCAGCACCTGGATGTCGGAGAACGTCGCCTGCTCGAACATCAGGGCGAACGGCTCGACCGGGCTCTTGCCCGAGGCGAGCAGCACGATCGCGCTGAGCACGAAGGCCACGGCGAGCGCGATGACCGGGCCGGCCACCGCGAGGAGCACGCGCTCCTTGTCGAACTTCTTCATCAGCGGGCCTCGTCTTCCGGAGACTCGGGGGCGTCGGCCCGGGTCTCGGGGGTCTCTTCGTGTTCGAGGTGTCCGGTGGCCGCACCCGTCATGGCGGTGCCGAGCTCTTCCGGGGTGATGGTCGTGGGGTCGGCGTCCGCGACCAGCTTGCCGTCGTAGATCACCCGGAGGGTGTCGGACAGACCGATCAGCTCGTCCAGGTCGGCGGAGATCAGGAGAACGGCGAGGCCCTCGCGGCGCGCTTCCCGGATGTGGTCCCAGATCGCGGCCTGCGCGCCGACGTCCACACCGCGGGTGGGGTGGGAGGCGATCAGGAAGCGGGGCCGGTGGCTCATCTCGCGGCCGATGATCAGCTTCTGCTGGTTGCCGCCGGAGAGGGAGGCGGCGGTGACGTCGATGCCGGGGGTGCGGACGTCGTACTTCTCGACGATGCGGCGGGTGTCCTGCTGGGCGGCCTTCAGGTCCAGCCACACGCCCTTGGCGTTGGGCTTCTCCGTGACGTGGCCGAGGATGCGGTTCTCCCAGAGGGGGGATTCGAGGAGCAGCCCGTGGCGGTGCCGGTCCTCGGGGATGTAGCCGATGCCCTCTTCGCGCCGCCGGCGGGTGGGCCAGCTGGTGATCTCCTCGTCGGCCAGCCGGATGACGCCGGAGTCGGCGGTCCGCAGGCCTATGAGCGCGTCGACCAGTTCGGTCTGGCCGTTGCCCTCGACGCCGGCGATGCCGAGGATCTCGCCCTCGTGGATGGTGAAGCTGATGTCGTCGAGCAGGGCCTTGCCGCCGGGGGCCGCCAGGCGCAGCTGGTCGACGGTGAGCACCGCGCGGTCGGTGACCGTGGACTCGGCGGTCTGGGGCGTCGGCAGTTCGCTGCCGACCATCATCTCGGCGAGCTCGCGCGGGGTGGTCTCGGCGGGTACGGCGGTGCCGACGGTGGTGCCGCGGCGGATGACGGTGATGTCGTCGGCCACGGAGAGGACCTCACCCAGCTTGTGGGAGATGAAGATGACCGACAGGCCCTCCGCCTTGAGCTCGCGCAGGTTGTCGAAGAGCGCGTCGACCTCCTGCGGGACCAGGACGGCGGTGGGCTCGTCGAGGATCAGCGTGGTGGCGCCGCGGTAGAGGACCTTGAGGATCTCCACGCGCTGACGGGCGGCGACACCGAGTTCCTCGACCAGCAGGTCGGGGCGTACGCCGAGGCCGTAGCGGTCGGAGATCTCCTTGATCCTGCGCCGGGCCTTCGCGCCGATGCCGTACAGCTTCTCGCTGCCGAGCACCACGTTCTCGAGGACCGTGAGGTTGTCGGCGAGCATGAAGTGCTGGTGGACCATGCCGATGCCGCGGGCGATGGCGTCGGCCGGCGAGGAGAAGGCGACCTGTTCGCCGTGGATCGCGATGGTGCCCTCGTCCGGCTTCTGCATGCCGTAGAGGATCTTCATCAGCGTCGACTTGCCGGCCCCGTTCTCACCGACGAGGGCGTGCACGGTGCCTTTGCGGACCGTGAGGTGGATGTCGTGGTTGGCCACGACGCCCGGGAAACGCTTCGTGATCCCGGCGAGTTCGACGGCGGTCACCGATTCGTTGACCGCAGCTCCGGCCGGAGGGCTGCTGGACGCGTTGATGGCGCACTCCTGGGGACGGGGGTCGTCTACGCGCGTAGCGCCCCGACGGCATCAAAGGGGGGCGGCACACCGAACCGACGGGGTGCGGGGAGCTTACTCCCCGCACCCCGTCGAGCGGTCGCGACCCCGTGGGTCACACATTGCTCAGGACTTGCGGGCTCAGCTCGACTTGACCTTGATCTCGCCGCTGATGATCTTCTTCTTGGCCGTCTCGATGACGTCCTGGAGCTTGGCGTTGTCCGCGAACTTCGGGTTCGAGTTCGACAGGCTCACCTCACCCGCCTTCAGATCGCCCCTGAGGATACCGGTCCGCGGGCTGCGGTCCTCGACCGACTGGGCGAGCTTGTACACGGACTTGGCGACGTCCTTCATCGCCGAGGTGAGGATCCAGTCCTTGTACTCGGCCAGGGCTTCGTGCTTGTACTGGTCGGAGTCCACACCGATCGCCCACACCTTGTTGGCGGCGGCGGCCTGGATGACACCCTGACCCGACAGACCGGCCGCCGCGTAGACGACGTCGGCCTTCTTCTCGATCTGGCCCTCGGCGGCGGCCTTGCCCTTGTCCGGGCTGGTGAAGCCACCCTCCTCCGCGGTCTGCGTGAGGAACTGCGAGATGACCTTGACGTCCGGGTTCGTGTCCTTGACACCCTGCTCGAAGCCGGCCCGGAACTTGTGGATCAGCGGGATGTCCACGCCGCCCACGAAGCCCACGACATCGGTCTTGGTGGTCTCGGCGGCGGCGACACCGGCCAGGTAGGAGGCCTCCTCCTCGGCGAAGACCAGGTCGGCCACGTTGTCGGCCTCGACCGTGGCGTCGTCCACGATGGCGAAGGTGGTGTCCGGGTACTTCTCCGCGGCGGCCTTCACCGCGGAGGCGTAGAGGTAGCCGACACCGACGACCGGGTCGTACCCCTGCTTGGCCAGCGAGGTCAGCCGCTGCTCCTTGTCCGCGTCGGTCTCACCGTCGGTGGGCTCGACGTCGGTGGTCTTGTAGCCGAACTGCTTCTCCGCCTGCTTCAGGCCGGCGTAAGCGGCGTCGTTGAAGGACTGGTCACCCCGGCCGCCGACGTCGTACGCGATGGCGATGCCCTTGTCGCCCTTGGATTCCGACGAACCGGAAGAGGTCGAGGTACCGCCGCAGGCGGAGAGCGTGAGGGCCAGAGAGGCGGTCGCTGCGCCTGCGACCGTGATCCGGGAAAACCGGCGCATGTGTGGTGCTCCTTCGTACAAGCGCCGGAAGATTCGGCTACGGCGCTGCTCGCCGCAGATTAACGCGCGTAGACCTCCCGGGAAAACCCTTCTGTCCACCTTGTTATAGGCCCGTGGCCAATCCCACCTTCCCACCGTTTCGCAACGTTGCCGATCGCGAACGGAGGGTGGCCGTGCACGGCGCGGGAGATGACGCACAGGGGCGGGCACCCGCTCGGGTGCCCGCCCCTGTGCTCGACGTGACGGCCGACGCTCTCGTACGGCCGGCCGGTGTCACCGGCTCCTGCCGACTACTCCGACTTGACCTTGATGGAGCCGTTGACGATGCCTTCCCTGGCCTTGGCCACGGCGTCCGTCAGGCCCTCGATCTCGGCCATCTTCGGGTTGCTCTCGGAGAGGCCGACGCCGTCCACCTTCAGGTCGAAGACCTGGGTGCCGGTCCGCGGCTTGCCCTCCTCGACGGACTTGGCGAGGGCGTACACCGAACCATCGACCTCCTTGGTGGCGGAGGTGAGGATGAAGTCCTTGTAGCCGGCGAGGGCTTCCTGCTGGTACTGGTCGGAGTCGACGCCGATCGCCCAGACCTTCGCCTTGGCGGCGGCCTCGATCACGCCCTGCCCGGAGAGACCGGCCGCCTGGTAGACGACGTCGGCCTTCTTCTCGATCTGGCCCTCGGCGGCGGCCTTGCCCTTGTCCGGGCTGGAGAAGCCGCCCTCCTCCGCGGTCTGCGTGAGGAACTGCGAGATGACCTTGACCTTCGGATCGGTTTCCTTGACGCCCTGCTCGAAGCCGGCCCGGAACTTGTGGATCAGCGGGATGTCCACACCGCCCACGAAGCCGACCGTCTTCGTCTTGGTGGCCTTGGCGGCGGCGACGCCGGCCAGGTAGGAGGCCTCGTGCTCGGCGAAGACGAGGGAGGCGACGTTCTCGCCCTCGACCACGGAGTCGACGATGCCGAAGGTGGTGTCGGGGTACTTCGCGGCCACGGCCTCCATCGCCGGTCCGTAGGCGAAGCCGACGCCGATGACGGGGTTGTAGCCCTGCTTGGCGAGCGAGGACAGGCGCTGCTCCTTGTCCGCGTCGGTCTCGCCCTCGGTGGGCTCGATGTCGGCGGTCTTGTAGCCGAACTCCTTCTTCGCCTGCTCCAGGCCCGCGTACGCGGCGTCGTTGAAGGACTGGTCGCCCTTGCCACCGATGTCGTAGGCGATGGCGAGACCGAGGTCTTCCTTCTTGGTGCCGCCACTGGCGCCACTGCCGCCGCTGTCACTGCTGGTGCCGCCGCAGGCCGTGGCGGCGAGTGCGAGCGACGCGACGCCCACCGCGACGCGAGTCAGTCTGGATATCCGACGCATCTGAAGTTCCCCATTCCGCAAAGCCCCCCATCGGGTGCTCGGTTCGGCGCAGATTAACGCGCGTAGACACTCCTGGGAACGGGGGACCGCGGGGCTGTTATCCATTCGTGCCGCCAATGCGACACGCGCACCACGCCGCCCCTCCCCCGACGCACGCACGAACGGAGCGCAGGGGGAACGCAAGGGGGAGCTCAAGTGGAGGAAAACCAGGGGAAGTTACCGCAGGGCGCCCAGCAGGGCGGCGGCGGTGAACAGTTCGACGCCGACGGTGATGGCGTGCTCGTCGACGTCGAAGTCGCCCTGGTGCAGATCGCGCACGGTGCGCTCGCCCGGGGGGCGGACCCCGAGACGGGCCATGGCCCCGGGGACCCGCTCCAGGTACCAGGAGAAGTCCTCGCCGCCGAGGCTCTGTTCGGTGTTCTCCACGGACTCCGAGCCGCGCCGGGCGATCATGGCGTCCCGCAGGAGCTCGGTGACGCCGTCCTCGTTGACCACCGGGGGGACCCCGCGCACGTAGTTGATCTCCGACTTGGCGCCGTGCAGGTTGGCCACCTCGTCGATCGCGGCGACCACGAGGTCGGGGGCCAGCCGCCAGGTGTCCAGGTCGAGGCAGCGCACGGTACCGGAGAGTTCGGCGTGCTGCGGGATGACGTTGGGCGCGTGGCCCGACTCGATCCTGCCCCAGGTCACGGCGAGCCCGCTGCGGCTGTCGACCCGTCGGCCCACCAGGGCGGGCACGTCGGTGACGACCCGGGCGGCGGCGGTGACCAGGTCGGTGGTCAGATGCGGCCGGGCGGTGTGGCCGCCGGGGCCGTCGAGGGCGATCTCCAGGCGGTCGCAGGCGGAGGTGATGGGGCCCTGGCGCAGCCCGATCCGCCCGGCGTCGACCCGGGGGTCGCAGTGCACGGCGATGATCCGCCCGACCCCGTCGAGCGCGCCGTCCACGATGGCCTCGGAGGCACCGCCGGGCAGCACCTCCTCCGCGGGCTGGAAGATCAGCCGCACCGGACGGGGCAGCAGGCCCTGGCGGTGCAGTTCGGCGAGGACCAGCCCGGCGCCCAGCACCACGGTGGTGTGCACGTCGTGGCCGCAGGCGTGCGCGCGGTCGGGCACGGTGGAGCGGTACGGGCACCCGGTCTTCGTGTCGGGGATGGGCAGGCCGTCGATGTCGGCGCGCAGGGCGAGTATGCCCGTGTCCGTGCCGATGCCGGTGTCCGTGTCGATGTCCGCGGGCGCGTCGGCGGCGATGCCGGTGTCGTCCGTCACCCCGATGTCACAGATGACGCCGGTTCCGCTGGAGAGGACGCGGGGCGCGAGACCGGCCCGCTCGAGCCGTTCCTTGATCGCCGCAGTGGTGCGGAACTCCTGGTTGCCCAGCTCGGGGTGCATGTGCAGGTCGCGCCGGAACGCGATGAGCTCGGTGCGCAGCATCTCGGGGAGGGCGCCCGGGAGCACCGCCCCTCCGGGCAGATCGACCTCGGACTCCGGTGACATCAGTTGCTTCACCCTTTGAAGGGTAGGACGCCGGGACGGTCCGCTGCTGCCCGATCAAGAAAAATCAGCCCGTCAGGGGAAGAAAAACCGGCGGCCCCGCGCATAACCGTGCGTCGGGACGGGTAAACTCGCCGCTCTTTCAGGGGAGTGCGAGGCCGCCCGGCCACCGGCGCGTGATGTCTGCCACAGCGGCTGTTCCGCTGTGGTCCCGTCCGCGTTCCACCGTTCTCCGACACCCGTTTCACCGCGCTTCACCTCTCCTCGGTGTACCACGCATCGCCCGACGTACGCAGGCCGGTTCAGGTGACGGACGCGGAGCCCGCGTCACCGTCGTCCACGCGTACGGGTGAAAGCGTCTTCGGGGCCCCCGGTTCCGCCGATAGGGTGCAAGGCCATACGTGTCGCCCCGGCGGGTGATGTCGCGCGAAAGCCGCCGGTTTCACCGGGCGGTGCGTGCCAGACTGGCGACATGACCACTGAAGTACTGCACCTGACCGCAGCGATCACCCACGAGGGCGAGTGGTACGTGGCACGTTGCCTCCAGGTCGAGGTCACCTCGCAGGGAGAGACCATCGAGGAGTCCCTGGAGAACCTCCGCGAGGCACTGGAGCTGTACTTCGAGGACGCACCTGCCCCCGAGGTCACCGCCGTGATCACCGCTCCCGTCGAAGTCCGGCGTGCCGCGTGAGCCCAACCGTCCCCACCGGCCTCTCTGGCACTGCTGTCGCGAAGGCCTTCGAGCGAGGCGGGTTCGAGCACATCTCCCCTCGTGGCAGCCACGCCAAATAGCGCAGCGGCGAGCGGACCGTCATCGTCCCCCTCCACCGCTGCCTCGCACCCGGTACCCTCCGCTCCGTCCTCCGCCAGGCCGACTGGACCGTCGAAGATCTTGAGGAGCACCTGAAGTAGTTCACTCACCGGGCCCGAGCAGCCGCGCTGAGCTGATCGAGGATCACGAGATCGTGGCCGAGTGCGTCCAGGTTCGTGGCCTGCTCCGGGCCTTCGCCATCCACCGCACCGGGTACAGGTTCTGACTCAGCAGGGAGCAACCGAGTACGAGATGCGCGGGCGGCGTCGGAGGTTCCCTCGCAGGCGCCCCGTACCTGCTTCCATGCCGAGTGGCTTCCGCTCGGTGGTGTGCCGGGCGATGCTGCCGGGCGGGCCGGGGAAGCAGGCGAAAACGCTGTCGCCGGTCGTTCCCCGGCCCGGGGTCGGCTCAGTGGCCGCGTGCGATCCATTCGGCCAGGTACGGCGCCTCGGCGCCGATCGTGGTGCCGTCGCCGTGTCCGGTGTGGACACGGGTTTCTTCCGGCAGTGTGAACAGCCTGTCGCGGATGGACCCGATGATGGTGGGGAAGTCGGAGAACGAACGGCCCGTGGCTCCGGGGCCGCCCGAGAACAGCGTGTCTCCGGTGAACAGCACCTTGGCTTCGGGCAGGTGCAGGCAGACCGACCCGGGAGAGTGTCCCGGAGTGTGGATCACCTCGAGTGCCGTGCCCGCCACGTCGACGCGTTGCGTGTCGCTCACGTGCCCGAAGGCCTGGCCGGGGTGGGTCATCTCCCACAACTCCCGGTCGCCGGGATGCAGCAGGATCGGCGCCTGGAGCTCACGGGACAGGTGCGGCGCGACGGTGACGTGGTCGTTGTGGCCGTGCGTGCACACGACGGCCACCACGTTCCGGTCCCCCACCGCCTTGATGATCGCTTGCTCGTCGTGCGCCGCGTCGACGATCACCACCTCGTCGTCGTCGCCGACGAGCCAGACGTTGTTGTCGACGTCCCACGTGCCTCCGTCGAGGGCGAAGACCCCGGAGGTGACCACGCGTTCGACACGCAGACCGCTCACAGGACCACCACCGAACGCAGCACCTCGCCGGCGTGCATGGTGTGGAAGGCCTTCTCGACCTCTTCGAGCGCGATGCGCTCGGAGACGAACTTCTCCAGCGGCAGCCTGCCTTGCAGGTGCAGGTCGACGAGCATCGGGAAGTCGCGCTCCGGCAGGCAGTCGCCGTACCAGGACGACTTCAGGGAGCCGCCGCGGCCGAACACGTCGAGGAGCGGCAGTTCGAGCTTCATCTCCGGCGTGGGCACGCCCACCAGCACGACGGTGCCCGCGAGATCGCGCGCGTAGAACGCCTGCTTCCACGTCTCGGGTCGGCCGACCGCGTCGATGACGACATCGGCGCCGAACCCACCGGTCAGCTCGGCAATCGCGGCGACGACGTCGGTCTCGCCGGCGTTGACCGTGTGGGTGGCGCCCAGGTCGGCCGCCCAGGTCAGCTTCTTCTCGTCCCGGTCCACCGCGATGATCTTCGATGCGCCCGCCAGCCGCGCCCCGACGACGGCCGCGTCGCCCACGCCGCCGCAGCCGATGACGGCCACCGAGTCCCCGCGGCTCACCCCGCCGGTGTTGACGGCGGCACCCAGGCCGGCCATGACACCGCAGCCGAGCAGACCCGCGACGGCGGGGTCCACGGACGGGTCCACCTTGGTGCACTGTCCGGCGTGGACCAGGGTCTTGTCCGCGAAAGCGCCGATGCCGAGCGCCGGGGTGAGTTCCGTCCCGTCGGTCAGGGTCATCTTCTGGCTCGCGTTGAACGTGTCGAAGCAGTACTGGGAACGCCCGCGCTTGCAGGCCCGGCACCACCCGCACACGGCACGCCAGTTCAGGACGACGAAGTCGCCGGGTTGCACCGACTCGACACCTTCGCCGACACTCTCCACGGTGCCGGCGGCCTCGTGTCCGAGGAGGAACGGGAAGTCGTCGTTGATACCGCCTTCGCGGTAGGTCAGATCGGTGTGGCACACGCCGCACGCGGCGACCGCGACAACGACCTCACCCGGTCCCGGATCGGGAATCACGATGTCGGTGAGCTCGACCGGAGCTCCCTTGGAACGGGCGATCACACCGCGGACCTGCTGTGGCATCTGAGCTGGTTCCTTCATCAGTCGTTCAAAAACGCATGCGCACCGGCGCATGTCCTCCACGACGTTAGCTCCGGACCGAGGACGGGCGACCTGTGCGACGGACCAGTGGAACCTCGACCTTCGGCCGGCGGCCGGACCGGCTATGGTGCGTGGAATGCTCGACACGAAGGCACCGCCGGAGACGGACCTTCTCGCACTGCGAGAGGTCATCGAGGGTCCGCTGCACGAGATCGCGCGCCGGTTCTCCCGCTTTCTGTCGGACCGGTGGCCGCACACCGCGCTCATCATCTTCACCAGGGAGTGCACCGGCCGGCCACGGAAGGTCGCAGGCGCGACCGAAATGATCAACAAGGTCACGATCGACGAACTCGAGCAGCTGAAGGCCCTCGTCGAGCCCGGCCGGCCGCTCAGCACCACGGCGGCGATCGGCGGGGCCACCCGCACCGTCTGGGCCGTCCGTGACCCGGTCGGCACGCTGCTCGTCCTCGTGCCGCGTGCCTCCCGCAAGGGGCTCCCGCAGCCCGTCGCCCTGTCGGCCCTCTTCGGGATCGTCGCAACCTCGATCAGCCAACAGGTCGCGCAGGCGAGCCCGGACTACCTTGCCGAGTCGCGCGCGGCCTCCAGTGAGCGGGCCCGCACCATCACCGAGATGGCGACGGCGCATGAGAGCGCGCTGGTGACCGTCCTGAACACGCTGCGCGCCACCGCACTCGACGATCACCGTGCCCGTGTGGCCGCGACCGAGTCCGCTTCCCTCGCGCTGGTGGCGTTGCGCTCCGCCCAGAAGTCCGACTTGGCACTGAGCGAGGAACCGGCCCCGGCCGCGTTCACGAAGCTGCGCAGGGACATTCGCCACATGCTCAAGCATCACGAAGTACGCGTCGAATTCGTGCCGCCGGCCAAGGCGGCGCGGCCGTTGCCCGGAGAAGTCGCCTACGCCGCCCGTGCGATGACACGGACCGCGGTGCTGGCCTTCACCGCGCAACCGGGTCCGTCGCGCCTGCGCGTCGCCTGGACCTGTGACGGCACGTCGCTGCGGATCGACGTGCGGGAGCAGGAATCCGGGAGCGTGGACGTGCGCGCGCTGTCACAGCAGCTCGAAGGCCGCGCACGCACGCTCGGTGCCACGGTCAGCCTCGACGCCGTGCCGGGCTGGGGGAGCCGGGCCGGCATCACCCTTCCCTTCGACCCGCCGACCGTTCGAACAGGGGAGACCAGGCTGTCGAGCCTCAACGCACGGGAACGGGAGGTTCTGCACCTTCTTGCGCAAGGAAAGCGGAACAAGGCCATCGCGGACGAACTCGGAATCACCGAGAGCACTGTCAAGTTCCACGTCACCGGAGTACTGAGGAAACTCGAAGTCAGCTCACGGGGTGAGGCCGCGGCACTGGCCCTGAACGGGTACGAGCAGGGACCGGTGGCCGGGGGCCGGGAAGGGCAGTGACCGTCGCCGGCGTCCGTTCACGCCGTCGCCACCGCCGACAGGCGGTGGACGTCGCGGGCGGTGCCGGTGACGCCGGAGAGGAAGCCCTGGGCGCGGGGGGAGGCGTTCTCGGTGAGCCAGGCGGGGTTGATGTCGCAGACCGCGATGCGCACCTCCGTGCCGGACAGGGCGAGGGGGAGGGTGTGGACGACGGTCGACGGGAAGCTGAGGACGGTGCCGCCGATGGGGCCCCGGCGGGCGATCAGCTCCAGGGGGAGTTCGGGGCGGACGATCTCGAGGCCCGTCTCGACCGCGAGCCGGTGGAGTTTCTCGGTGCTCTCCCGGCGGTGGGCGAAGTAGCGGGTCGCGCCGTGGGTCTTGGCGAGGGAGCGGACGGCCTCCAGGTAGGCGTCGGCGTCCACCACGCCGGTCTCCACCAGGGAGGTGCCCACCATGTCGGCGGTCCTGGTGATGCGGGGCGGGCCGAACCGGGCCCGGGTCCAGGCGAAGGCGTTGGCGCTGACGGTGACTCCGGGCGGGATGTCCGTCACCGGCATCGAGGAGAAGACCTCCACCCGGCGCCGTCCGCCCGGGGTGAGCCTGCGCCGGGCGACGCCGGACACCGGGGCGAGGAGCAGGTCCCGGGGGCCGCGTCGGCCGCCCTTGCGGTGCCAGCGCACCAGGCGTTCGCCGCGCGCGAGTTGGCCGACGAACTCCATGGTCGCCGTGCCGTCGTCGACGACGACGAGGTCGCGGGCCCGGGTGATCGTCAGCAGGAGCTGTACGTACCGGGAGAAGGGGTCCCCGAGGATGACGCGGTCGGCCCGGCGCAGCGGGCCGGCCAGGCCGGCGACGGTCCGGAAGGGTGCGGCGGCTCCGCCGCGCGCCTCCTCCCAGCGGACCTCGTGGCCCTCCTCCCGGGCCAGTTCGGACATGCGGCGCAACTGGCCGCGGGTCATGGGGTCGACGGGGGACAGCACCACGAGGGTGAGCTCCGCGCCGGGCGCATGCGCGTGCGCCCACTCCAGCACGTTCAGCAGCTGTACCGGGCTCTCGACGAAGGCGAGAGTGTGGGAGCCGGCGTTCCCGGCGCGGGGGCTCATCGACGTAGGACCGTTCCCGTCGTCAAGGGGATGGTGGGTGGGGGAAGGTCAGACGGTCAGCGGCTCGCCGGCGGCCGCGGCGATCTCCGCCTCGGCGACGACGCCGGGGACCCGGCGGAGCTTCTTCATCGGGCCCAGCTCGGACTCGTAGACCTTCTTGACGCCGTCGCCGAGGGAGGCCTCGATGGTGCGGATGTCGCGGACGAGGCGGCTCAGGCCCTGCGGCTCGACGGACGCGGCCTGGTCGGAGCCCCACATGGCGCGGTCCAGGGTGATGTGGCGCTCGACGAAGGTGGCGCCGAGGGCGACCGCGGCCAGGGTGGTCTGCAGGCCGGTCTCGTGGCCGGAGTAGCCGATCGGGACGTTCGGGAACTCCTGCTGGAGGGTGTCGATCATCCGCAGGTTCAGCTCCTCCGCCTTCGCCGGGTAGGTGGAGGTGGCGTGGCAGAGCAGGATGTTCTCGCTGCCCAGGACCTCGACCGCGTGGCGGATCTGCTTCGGGGTGGACATGCCGGTGGAGAGGATGACCGTGCGGCCGGTGGCGCGCAGGGCGCGCAGCAGCTCGTCGTCGGTGAGGGAGGCCGAGGCGACCTTGTGGGCCGGGACGTCGAACTTCTCCAGGAAGGCGACGGCCTCGGTGTCCCACGGGGAGGCGAACCAGTCGATGCCCTTCTTCTTGCAGTAGGCGTCGATCTGGCCGTACTCCTCCTCGCCGAACTCCACGCGGTGGCGGTAGTCGATGTACGTCATCCGGCCCCAGGGGGTGTCGCGCTCGATGTCCCACTGGTCGCGCGGGGTGCAGATCTCGGGCGTGCGCTTCTGGAACTTGACGGCGTCGCAGCCGGCTTCGGCGGCGGCGTCGATCAGCTTGAACGCGTTCTCGATGTCGCCGTTGTGGTTGATGCCGATCTCACCGGTGACGTACACGGGGCGGCCGGGGCCGGCCTCGCGGGTACCGAAGCGGCGGATGCGGGAGCTGGGGTTCACGGTGCTCATGACGGTGTTTCCTTACTTGGGGAGGGAATCGAGAGAGGGGCCGAGGATCCAGCTGGCGATCTCCCGGATCGCGCCGTCGCCACCGGGGAGGGTGGTGACCGCGCGTGCGGCGCCGCGCACGACGTCGTGGGCGCTCGCGACCGCCACGGGCCAGCCCACGAGGGCGAAGCACGGGAGGTCATTGACGTCGTTGCCGACGTAGAGCACGCGCTCGGGCGCGATGCCCTGTTCCTCGCACCACTGCTTCAGTGCGAGGTCCTTGCGGTCGATGCCGTGCAGCACGGGGAGCTTGAGCTTGCGTGCGCGGGCGGCGACGACCGGGTTCTGTTCCGTGGACAGGATCAGCATCTTCAGGCCCGACCTGCGCAGGGCTCCGATGCCGAGTCCGTCGCCGCGGTGCACGGCGACGAATTCCCGTCCGTCGGCGTCGATCAGCACCCTGTCGTCGGTCTGGGTGCCGTCGAAGTCGAGGACGACCGCGTCGATGTCCTCCGCGGTCGGGAGGGCGTCCGGCCGACCCGCGTCGAAGAGCGGGGCCAGGGCGCGGGCGCGGGCGAGGTCGTGCGGGTCGTCGATCTCCAGGACCCGCGCGGGGTCGGTGCGGACGAGTTCGGTCCGGCCGAAGAAGCGGTGCTTGTGCTCGCGGAAGCCCGCCGCGTCCATCGCGTAGGCGGCGCCGGTCTCCAGGAGGTCCTGGGGCCGGTCCTGGCGGCGGGGGCGGAACGACTTGTCGTGGTTGACGCCGAAGCCTCCGCCCGCGCCGTCCGGCTGAGTGTCCGCCGTCGTCGCGTCCGTCGAGTCCGTCGCGTCCCGCCAGACGAAGCCGTGGAAGGGAGCCACGGTCACCGCCGTGTCGGCGCCCTGCTCGGCGACCGCGCCGGCCACCCCGTCGACGTCCTCGCGGACCAGGAAGGGGCTGGTGCACTGGACGAGCAGGACGACGTCCACCGGGGCGCCGTGCAGGGCTTCGTGGGCGTCCATGGCGTGCAGGACGGCGGCCTCGGAGGTGGCGAGGTCGCCCGCGATGGCGGCGGGGCGCAGCACGATCTCGGCGCCGGCCTGCCGGGCGGCGGCGGCGATGGCCTGGTCGTCGGTGGAGACGACGACGTCCGTGACGTGGCGCGCGGCCCGGCACTCGCGGACGGCTCGGGTCACCAGGGGTACGCCGCCGACCGGCGCGAGGTTCTTCGCGGGCACGCCCTTGGAGCCGCCGCGTGCGGGGATCACGGCGAGTACTCGTCTCACCGGCGCACCGCCCCGGTCCGCTTGCGGTTCGGTCATGGGATCAGCTCCTCGAGCAGGAAGGGAGGCGGTCACAGTTCGCCCATCCGACGGATCACCGGGGCCACCCGCTGGACGCCGTGCCGGTAGGCGCCGCGCGCCGCGCGGCGCACGATCTGCCGGACCGGTCCGGGCTCCTTGTCGGCGGCGGGGGCGCCGGGCAGCGGGGTGCCGTCCGGGCCGAGGTGGTGGCGGGCGAGCAGGCCGGGCAGGTAGCCGGGCGCGGTGACGGGCGTGTAGTAGGGGGCCAGCGGCGGCAGGCCGCCGGGGCGGTCGAGCAGTTCGGCGACGCGTGCGCGGGCGGCGTCGAAGGCGGTGGCGTACGAACCTCCCCCAGAGGGGGCACCCCCAGTCGCGACGCCCTGCCGGGACACCCACTCCTCGTCCGGCACGGGCCGGTGCCCGGCGTCGAGCTGGTCCCAGGAGGCCAGGCAGCCGGAGCCGACGAAGTGGTGGTTGCCGAGCACCTCGCGCACCCCGAGGTCGGTGAGGACGACGGTCGGGATGCGCCGGTGCAGGGACTCCAGGGCGGCCGTGGAGCTGATCGTGACCAGCAGGTCGGTGCGGTCCAGCACCTCGCCCATGTGCCCGTACACCAGGCGGAAGTTGGACGGCGGGTCGAACCGCTGGACCAGCTTCTGGTACGGCAGTTCCTCGATGTGCGTGGTGTGCTCGCCCGGCTTGGAGCGCAGCTTGAGCAGCACCTCGCGCTCGGGGTGCCGGCGGGCGTGCTCGATCAGCCGGTTCAGCAGGTAGGTGCGGTCCTTGCGGCTCTCCGGTACGGAGGGCTGGGCGGCGAAGACGACCGTGTAGGGGTCGTGTTCGCCGGTGTGGGCGGCGCCGCCGAGGAAGGGCAGCGCGACCTCGGTCACCGAGCCGGCGTCGGCGCCCACTCCTTCGTACACGGCGCGGAAACGGTCCGCGTCCTGGCGGGAGTTGGCGAGGACGAGGTCGGCGCCGTGGCGCAGCAGCAGGCCGTCGGCGAGCTTCTCGTAGACGACGCCCACGTATCCGGTGACCACGACGGGCCGCTTCGGCCGGCCGGCGGGGCCGTCCCCCCAGACGCGTCCGAGTCCGTGCAGCATCGCCTGGACCCCGCCGCCGACCAGTGCGAGGACCAGGACGTCGTACGGCTCCTCCCGCACGGCGTGCAGGAACTGGACCGCGGTCACCTCGTGGAGGGCGTCCGCCTGGACGCCGACCTCTTCGAGCTGACGGGCGGTGGGAGTCGCACGGCCCCGCAGGAGATAACCGTCCAGCCGGATGTCCGACTCCTCCGGGGCGATGCGGTTCGCGGTGAGCGCGCCCCATTTCCACCGGGTGTCGGAATCCGCGAGGACGGCGACTCGCAGGGTCTTCGTTGCACTTACTGGCACGACGGAGACGCTAGGAAGCAATTTCTAGTAGCGGCCCAACCCGAATCCAACAAATGGTTAACAGAAGATCGCCGAATACCGAATCGGCCCGTCCGACGTCCGGAAAAATGTCTGCTTCACTGCTTCGACACGCGTCGTTCACCGCACATCAAGGTGAGGGTAAAGACGGATGACGGGCCGCCGCCTAACGTCGGCGACGTGCTCAAGCTCTCCGTCATCGTGCCGTTCTACAACGTGCGCCCATACGTCCCCGATGCCCTGCGAAGTCTGCGCGCCAACGCGCGGGACGACTTCGAATTCATTCTCGTCGACGACTGTTCGACCGACGGGACCGCGGATCTCCTCGCGCGCGCGGAGCGTGAAATGCCGGGGGCGGTGCTGGTCAGACACGAACAGAACGGCGGTCTCGCGACCGCCCGCAACACCGGCATCGACCGGGCCCGGGGCGAGTACCTGACCTTCCTGGACGGCGACGACTGGCTGGCACCCGGCCACTGCGCCCGGTTGGTCTCCGCGATCGAGGAGCTGGACTGCGACTTCGTCCGCACCGACCATGTGCAGTGCACGGCGCGGGCCCGCACCGTGCAACGCGTCCCGCACGGCCGGCGCAACGTGTCGCTCGACCCGCGCGACGCGATCCTCCCGGCCCACCGGACCACCTCCGTCGACTACGCCTACGCCTGGGCGGGCATCTACCACCGCAGGCTCGTCGAACGGGGCCTGCTGCACTTCACCGACGGGCTGCGCACCGCCGAGGACCGGCCCTGGATCTGGAAGCTGCACCGGGAGGCGGAGTCCTTCGCGGTGACCAGCCTGCTCGGGGTGTTCTACCGGCGCGGTGTCTCCTCGTCGCTGACCCAGATCGGCGACGCCCGGCAGCTCGATTTCATTCGCGCGTTCGACCAGGTGATCGAGGAGACCGCGCGGGACGCGGATGCGGCGACCCTGCTGCCGAAAGCCGTGCGCACCTACTGCGCCATCATTTCCCACCACCTGGGATCCATCGAGAGGTTCGAGCCGTCCGTGGCCCGGAGACTGAAGGAGATGAGCACCGCCGCGCTGCGGCGCATGCCGCAGGACGTGCTCGACGACGCCCTCGGCTCGATGGACACCGAGCGCGCCGGCCGGCTGCGCCGGCTGCGCCGCCGTCCGGTGCCGACCTCGGAGGCCGCCGCGTGACCACTCAGATCTTCATGGCGTCGACCCTCTACGGAGCGGCCACCCTCGCCGCCGCCCTGGACTCGGGCTGCTTCGCCCCGGCCGACCGGCGGATCCTGCTGGTCTCCAACAACGCGACGACGCCCGAGACGACACCCGCCGTGGACGAGATGCCCGGGTTCGAGCACCTGCGGTCCCGGTTCGACGACGTGCGGTCGTGGAACGAGGCGATCTTCCCGTTCCATCCCGGCGGCTGGGAACCGCGCCTGGACGACGTACCCATGTGGGAACGGTACCTGCGCCTCGCCTGGGGAATCGGCGACGACGACGTGGCACTCGCCGTGGAGTCCATCCAGGTCCACCCGGCGCTCGGAGTGGCGCAGATCTTCACCGACGCGCCCGTCACCGTCTACGCGGACGGTCTGATGAGCTACGGCCCCACCCGCAACAAGATCGACCCACTGGTCGGCACCCGGGTGGAGCGGCTGCTCCACCTCGACCTGGTGCCGGGGCTCGAGCCGCTGCTGCTCACCGAGTTCGGGGTGGCGCCGGAGGTGGTGGCGACCCCGGCGTTCACCAAGGTGCTGGCCGAACTGGTCGACACCGGAGCCGAGTTGCCCGACGTGACGGAGCCCGCGCTGCTGCTGGGCCAGTACCTCTCCGCGCTGAGCATCCTCTCCGCCGAGGAGGAGGAGAACCTGCACGTGCGGATGCTGAAGGGCGCGGTGCACCTCGGTCACAGCCGGGTGGTGTTCAAGCCGCACCCCACGGCCCCGGCGCGCTTCACCCGCACCCTGGAGGAGGAGGCCGAGCTGCTCGGCGTCGACCTCACGGTGGTGGACACCCCGGTCCTGGCCGAGGTGCTGTACCAGCGGATGCGCCCGGCCCTGGTCGTCGGCTGCTTCTCCACGGCCCTGCTGACCGCGTCCGCCCTGTACGGCCTGCCGGTCGCCCGGGTCGGCACGGACACCCTGCTGGACCGGCTGACGCCCTACGAGAACAGCAACCGGATCCCGGTCACCATCGTCGACGCGCTGCTGCCGGCACCGACGGACACGGCGGCGGTCGCCGAGCGGCACGGGACCATGGACACCGACGCGCTCGGCGACCTGGTCCGCACCGTCGGCTTCACCATGCAGCCGAAGATCCTGCCGGGGCTGCGCCCCGAGGCGGAGCGGTACCTGTCGACGCGGCTGGACCACGGCACCTGGCGGTACTTCAAGAAGAAGCGGCTGACGTCCCTCGGGCTGCCCGGTGGGGTGCCGCCCCAGCTGGGGTTCCTGCCGCGCAACGCCACGGTCCGGAAGGTCGCGCGCAGGGCGCGCAGGCTGCGCCGGGCGATGGCCCGCCGCTGAGCACGCGTACGCACACCCGAGCGCCCGCCCGATGAGCCGGGTGGGCGCGCCGTCCTTCCCCGAGTGAACGGCGAACGAAGAGCGATGAAAGCTCGAGCGACAACCAGCTAGCTCCATGGATTCCATGGTGAACTGGCGTTCACGCCCATAGGATCATGCAGCTTGCCGCCCCTCTCCGGCGTCACCCAACCCGTGAGGCATCCATGACGAACCTCGGCCGGCTCTACCCGCTCCTCGACGACGTCCGGCTGCCGGACACCCTCCCCTACTCCCAGGTCAGCACCTGGGAACTGCGGTTCCTCTATCTGCTGGGACGCCATCACCTCACGGGCGAGGACCGACTGGTCGAACTGGGGTCAGGTGGCGGCGGTTCCACCTACGCCCTCGCGCTCGGGCTGCGCGAGAGCCCCGTCTTCGACGAGCGCCGGGGACGACTGCACGCGTACGACTTCTTCCGCGTCGGCAAGGGCACCTTCGCGACGGAGAAGTTCTTCACCTCCGGCGCCAAACCGGCCGACGGCAACTCCTTCCTGGACGACTTCCGCGGACGCCTCGAGCCGTTCCTGCCGTTCCTGGAGGTCCACGCCGGGGACCTGTGGCAGACCTTCGATCCGGAGGACACCAGCCCCGTCGAGTTCCTGCACATCGACATCGCCAAGACCGCCCGCGTGTTCCGCTGCGTGACGGAGCGGTTCCTGACCCGGCTGCGGCCCGGCTCGGTCGTCCTGCACCAGGACTTCGCCGGCCCCTGGCTGCCGTGGCTGCACCACAGCACGGGCGCACTGCTGCCGTACATCGAGATCGCCGGGCCGCCGATCCGCTCCACGCTCGCCTTCGAGGTGGTCCGGCCGATCCCCGGGGACGTGCTGAAGTCCATCGCGGAGGACACCTGCTCCGTCGACGAGAAGCTGGCGCTGATCTCCGCCGTCCAGGACCGGATCGACCGCGACCACACCGGCGGCATCCCCTTCAAGTCGGTCCTGGAGCTCTCCAAGGCCTACGTCGCCCACTACGCCGGCGACCACCGGCGGGCCTGGTCGCTGGCCAAGCGGCTGACCTCCGACGAGTACCTCAGCCGTACCCGCTCCGACCACTTCGAGCAGCTGCGCAAGGCCCACGAGGAGGACCGGGCGAAGAACCGCGGCGGCTCCCGGCTGTCCCGGCTGGTGAAGAAGGCCCTGAACCGCTGAGTCCGCGGGCCCGGACACGCAGCGCACAGTGCGCGTGGGCCCCCGCGGTCCGTCCCGGAGCGTCCTGGGACCGGCCGCGGGGGCCCACCCCGTTTCACCTGCCGAGGATCACCCGCAGGTCGGCCGCGTTCGCCTCGGTGACCTTCCACAGCGTCTGCTGACGCTCGTGGACGTCGGCCACGGTCGCCGCGTGGGCGTCCAGGATGCCGATCGCCCGCTCGGTGAGCACCGCGCCCAGGTTCCGGTCGTGCACGGAGACACCCCACTCGGGTCGCTCGATGTCGGCCAGGAAGTACGCCATCTTCGGGTGCGAGATCAGGCTGATGATCGGCGTGCCCACACCGAAGGGGATCATCCCGGCGTGCCCGCGCATGCCGATGACCAGTCGGGTCCTCGCGTACAGGTCCCGGATGGCGTCGTTGTCGAAGTCGTACATCGGGATCACCGGCAGCGAGATGCCGTGCTCGCGGCGCAGGTCGAAGGCGATCCGCTCGTCGTCCAGCGAGTGCGCCACGCACCGGACCTCGGCGTGTGCGCCGATGCCCCGCACGGCCTTGGCGATCTCCGCGAGGAAGTGCCCGTAGTCGTGGCCGAAGCGCAGGCCGGCCCGGTCGTAGGCGGCGTTCAGCAGGACGGTGTCCTCACGCTCGGCCGGGTCGGTCCAGCCGGGCACCAGCTGGCGGCTGACCGTGGTGGGGCAGGGCTGGAAGCGGACCTTGTCGTGCAGGTGGTCCGGGAGCATGGCCCGTACCTTCGCGATGGAGCCGTGGTTGCGCAGCCCGAAGAACGCGGACTTCTCCACCAGCAGCCGGAGGCTTTCCCGGAATCGACCGGCCCGGTAGGACTGGCCGTCGAAGGCGTTGAAGCCGACCGCGTACACCATGATCGGCACGTCGATGCCGCGCAGGTGCTCGTCGGGCACGTTCCACTGCCAGGCGCTGTTGCCGTTGGGCATGGTGTCCGGGATGAACAGTCCGCCACCTCCGATGACCAGGCCGCGCCGGGCGTTGACCCGCTCCAGGGCGGCCTTGTCGAACAGCCGGTGGGCGTGCACGGAGTGCCAGCGGCGGGAGGTGGTGTCCGGGCCGAAGCCGAGACGCACGGTCTCCGGCAGCAGCTTGTCACCGGCGTTGCCCTGGCGGTCCATGTAGAAGGCGACGTGCGCCAGTTGGTCCTCGGCGCTGCCCAGATCCTGCGGGGGTACGGTCCCCGCGCGCTGCGCCCACAGCCTGCTCGAACGGTGGGTGGGGTCGACGGAGATGCCGGCGGTGGCGTGCCGCAGCGACTCGGTGTTGTCGCCGTGCACCCAGGCCATCTGGGCGAGCCGGGCGTAGGCGGTGGCAGCCCTGTTGGGAGCGGCGGCGGCGAGCAGCAGCTGGGCCTCGGCCTCCTCGTAGCGCGAGACGCTCATCAGGGCGTGCCCGAGCACCTCGTGCGGCCAGGCAGCGTCGAGCGGAATGTCCACGCTGCTCAGGATGTCGACGGCGTCCTGGTAGTCGCCCGCCGCGATGTGCGCGGCGGCCACCTTGCGCGCGCTCTCGACGTCACCGGTGCGCGCGACGTGCGGGGTGCCCAGGTGCACCAGCAGGTCGTGGTGGAGGGTGCCGGGCCGGGCCAGGTAGGCGGCCTGGAAGTCGGCGTCGGACAGCTCGAACTCGCGCCAGCGCTCCTCCGCCTGGCCGTATCCGGCCTCGCCGCCCTGCCAGGGCTTGTGGCGGCCGGTGAAGTGCAGGATCGCGGTGTCGTCGGGGACCGGCAGGTCACCGGAGAGGCGCCGCTTGACGAAGTTGTAGCGGGCGTCGAGGCGGACGAAGTCGCCGTCCAGGACCGCGTTGAGGATGCCCTGGTCGTGCTTGTCGAGCTCGTAGTCGCCGCTGCGTCCGGTCGCGTCGAGCTCGGCGCAGAACGCGTCGCTGAGGTACTCGCGCTGGATGACCAGCAGCCCGGAGTTCAGCTTGTGCTGCCCGTAGAAGAACTGCGGGACGGCCGCCAGGCCCTCACGCAGCCGCAGCAGTTCACCGAGGTCGCCGAGGACGACCATGTCGGTGTCGAGCGTGATGATCGTGTCGTACTCACGCAGCCGGAAGACGTCGAGAATGAAGTACGCCTTGCGGACCAGGTAGTTGTCCTGGTCGCCCTTCTTGTACGAGTCGTAGTGCTCGGCGTTCACCCGGCGCAGCACGATCCGCGGGTGCAGGGCGCGGATCCGGGCGATGGAGCCGGGGCGCAGGTCGTCGTGGAGCACGACGAAGTCCTCGCACACACCCGGGTTGGACAGGGCGAGGCTGCGCAGCAGGGCGAGGAAGCCGGGCAGGTAGTTCTCGTCGACGTAGGAGGCGAAGGCGACACGGCGCTTGCCGGTGAGCGCGTCCGACGAGAGGGCCGGTGCCGGGGGGGCCGTGGTCGCGGCCCCGGGGGTGGTGGTCATCGCAGGGATATCCTCATGTCGGTCACTCGCTGGGCCCGCTGCATGACCCATTCCTTCTCGCTGGTGTACTCGTGCACAGAGGTGATCGGCATCTTCATGGCTTCCGGCACGCGGTAGGCGCCGCTCTCGTAGAAGTCGAAGCCGATCAGGTCGAGGGTCGGGCTGACGTCCAGGAAGTCCAGCAGGAACAGCATGTTGAAGCCGGTGGTCGGGATGCCCGACCAGGCGTCGGCGCCGAGCCTGCCGATGTTGCGCACGGGCCAGCGCAGCGACTCGTCGCCGAGGAACTGCTGGGCGCCGGGCACCAGGCGGTTGCGCAGGGAGTACTTCCAGTCACCGGAGACGCCGCCGAACACGAGCCGCGTGGTGACCTGCTGGTCCCAGTTGAACCCGTGCTTGTGGATGGTGGCGTGGATGTCGGTGCGCCCGCCGGTGTGCTCGGCGTCGATCCGGTACGAGTTGAAGCGGACCACCAGGTCGTAGGCGTCGATCTCGGCGCCCATGGAACTGGACCCGACCCGGCCGGAGTTGGCGATGAGGCAGACGGACTTGCCGGCCACCTGGTTGCGGAACTCGCCGAGGCTGAGCCACTGCACGCCGCCGATGGTGGGGTCGGCGACGGGGCCGCGCATCCGGTTGCGGCGCTGCTCGGCGTAGAGGGCGAAGACCTCGGTGAGCGCGGGCAGGTCGACATCGCTGCGCGCGGCACGCAACTCCAGGTACTGGCCGAGCAGTTCCTGCCGGTCGGCGACCGGAGCCCGCTCGGCGGCCAGCGCCAGGAGCGCTCCCACCATGCGCGGCTCGGCCTCGGACCAGTCCCCCACGGCGTGCGCGGCCAGGCCCTCGGCCCATACGTCGGTGGCGGGGCCGCGGGCGAACTCCTCGGCACGCGGGCACTGGCGCCGCAGCAGAGCCAGCAGCTCCTGGTCCCTCTCTCCGGCTATGCGCAGTCCGGCGATCTTCGCGGCGACACCGAACCCGTCGTCGTCGGTGAGGCCCAGGTAGCGCTCGTAGGCGGGTACGGCCTCGGTCTCGTCGCCGAGGGCCTCCATCAGCCGGGCGCGCAGCCGCCAACCGGCGCGGGAGTTCTTGCGCTGGGCGAGGACGGTGTCGCTGATGATCAGCGCGAGGTCCAGCTCGTCGTCGTAGCCGCACTCCAGGGCTTTGTTGGCGACGGCGAGCAGGGCGTCCAGCACGTTGTTGGGGATGCCGGAGGCCGGGGTCGACGCACCCTTGACGACCCGCTTGAGACGGGCGGCGGCACCGCTCGGCGCGGCCGGCGCGTCGGTGGTGTCGGAACCGGTCGTGACCACGACGAGCAACTTGCGGAGCTGCTCGGCAAGTTCGATTCTACGGCGGTCCACACTGCCGACGATCTTGCCGCTGTGCACCGCACAGGCACGCAGGCAGTCGTCCAGCTCCCCTCCACTCACACGTGCCCGTCTTTTCTGAACCGTCGTCATGGCACTCCTGTTTTGCCGAACCAGCTGCTCGCGCACTGTGCGACAGCATTGGCTGCTTTTCTTCCCCGTAGGGAAGATGTTGGGAGAATCTAGAAATCCAAAACGACATCCAGGTGAACTCGCCTCTACCGGACGGGGAATCGTTGGCTTGGCGCCCGGTTGCCCTCCGTCCCTCGGACCAGCGTCCTGGGCTGGGTGGTCATCCACGGCCTGCACCGCAGCCTGGGCATCGGCTCGGCGGAGACCTTCGCCCTCCCGATCGCCGCGATGCTGGCACTGGCCTGGCTGCTGAACCGGTACGTGGAGGAGACCCTGACCCCGAGGATCCGGACACGACTGTCCCGGCCGTCCACCGGGCCGCTGCCCGAGGCGGCCTGAGCCCCGGACGGCCGTCTGCCCGCCGACCGGGGCAGGCGCGGCCCTACGCGCTCGCCAGCGAAAGCTTCACCGCGAAGCCCAGGAACAGGGCGCCCGCCGCCGAGGTCGCCCCCGCCGACAGGCTCCGGCGGCGGCGGAAGGCGTCGGCGAGCCGGGTGCCGCCGAATATCAGGGCGCTGAGGTAGAGGCCGCTGGCGAGTTGGAGCATGGCGCCGAGGATCACGAAGGACAGTGCGGGATAGGCGTAGCCCGGGTCGACGAACTGCACGAAGAAGGCGACGACGAACAGGATCGCCTTCGGGTTGAAGAGGCTGATGACGAACGCCTGGCGGAAGGGCCGCTCCGCGGCGGTGGCGGCGGCCGGGGCCCCGGCCGGGTCGCTCTCCCGGCGCGTGCGCCACATCTTCCAGGCGGCGCGGAGCATGCCGATGGCGAGCCAGGTCAGATATCCGGCGCCCAGCAGCTTCACGATCCCGAACAGGAAGGCGTTCGCCTGGAGCAGCGAGGCGGCTCCGGCGGCCGACAGCGTCATCAGCACGGCGTCCCCGCACCAAACCCCGGCCGCGGCGGTGTACCCGGCCCGCACGCCCTGGCGGGCGGCGACGGACAGCACGTACAGGGAGTTGGGGCCGGGCAGCAGCACGATGAGGATCAGGCCCGCGAGGTAGGTGGGAAGATCGATGACACCGAACATGAAAAAGAGTGTCGCACGGAGGTACGACACTCCGATCCGGCTGTCCGGAGTCCGGTCAGCTGTCGCCGTCGAGGAGTGTGTCGACGGAGAGGTCGAGCGTGATCCCGACGGACTCCGGGACGGGGACGGACTGGCCCCGCTTGAAGCGCTGGGGGTCGGGGTACTTGCCGTCGGCCGGGTTGGTGTAGAGCAGGACCTCGTTGTGGTGGCGGTCCGCGATGAGGTAGGCCGGGATGCCTGCCTTGGCGTATGTCCCGACCTTGATGGCCGTGTCGTTGGACCAGTTGGTGGAGGTCACCTCCACCACCAGGCGGAAAACGTGCGGCGCACAGCAGTTCTTCTCCACGAGCGCGTCCCTGTAGTCGTCATCGACCACGGAGAAGTCGGGGACCGCGTAGTCGTCGGGTCCCGTCGGCAGCCACAACCCGATGCCACCGATGTGTCTGAGACCCGCCTGCCTGGCTCCGATCCGCGAGAACTCCTCGATGAGCCAGGTCAACGACTCCTGGTGCGGACCGTCCGGCGGCGGTGTCACGACGATGCTCCCGTTGAGGATCTCTACCCGGTGGCCGGGCAGCTCCTCCCAGAGATGGTCAGCAGCATCGGCGAGCGACGACTCGTGCAGCATCACAGCCACGGCACCCTCCTTACGGGAACACCCTCCACGAGCGTAACCGGGGACGTGCGGCTTTCGCCCCCGATCACCCATTCGGGGTAATTACCCGGATCAGAAGGCGTCGCTCGGTACGTACGTCCCCCAGATCTCCCGCAGCGCGTTGCACACCTCGCCCACCGTCGCCCGCGCCCGCAGCGCCTCGCGCATCGGGTACAGGACGTTGTC
>NZ_JBFAKH010000055.1:0-54281 GCF_040655635.1 Streptomyces sp. NPDC050388 | reverse complement strand
AGCGAGGTGACACGCCGGTCCCGCAGGGCCCAGGCCAGCGCCATCTGGGCGAGCGTCTGCCCGCGGCGGGCCGCGGTGGCCACCGAGCCGGTGGCCACCCCCTGATCCATGTCTTCAGATGCCTGGGGGCTGTCCGCGGGAGCTACTGCCCGCCGCCCTGTTCGTCGCGGCGGCGCTGCCAGCGCTCCTCTATGCGATTCATCACGGAGCGCCGTTGCCTGCCCTGACGGCCGGACTGCGGCGGACCCGCGGAACCCTCGGCTCTGACGGCCTGCTCACCGGGCTTGGGGGCCTTGCGCCAACCCGTCACGGCGAGAACCGCGCAGCCCAGCATGACGAGGAAGCCCACCACACTGAGCCAGACCTGCTGGGCGACCATCCCGGCCATGAGGAGCGCAATACCTACGAGGAAGCCCGCGACCGCCTGGTAGACCCGCCGACGGGTGTACGTACGGAGGCCACTTCCCTCGAGCGCCGACGCGAACTTGGGATCTTCGGCGTACAGCGCTCGCTCCATTTGCTCGAGCATGCGCTGCTCGTGCTCCGAGAGCGGCACGGCGTCCTCCTCATCGTGCAAGTCGCCGGGGCGACCCGGGGGGGTCCCTTCAGGATAGGCAGGGAATCGACCCCGTGAAACCCGCCCCTCTGCGCCAATTGGCCGACCGGAACCCGCCATGCGCGCCCCGGGCCGCTCGAGACTTCTCATTCCCCGATGGCCGAGCCGTCATGCCGGTCGGTCTCCCTCGATCATACGGTGCCCCGCCGCCATTCGGGGGGCCTGTGGCGCACTCCATGCGCAGGCAGGCCGACGGGCGCGCCGCTGATCAGCGGCGCGTCACAGGCGATCGCTCAGGCCCCGGTGGTCCCCCGCGCCTCACCGAGCACATGGAGTTGGGTGGCCACGGAGTGGAAGGCGTCGAGTTCCGCCGCCGCGGCCTCCAGCTTCAGCAGCGCGTCCAGGGCTCCGGGCTCGGTGTCCACGAGCACGCCGGGGACGAGATCGGCGAAGACCCGCACCCCGTGCACGGCGCCGACCCGCAGTCCCGCGTCCTCGACCAGACCGGTGAGCTGGTCGACGGTGAAGCGGCGCGGTACGGGATCGCCCGTGCCCCATCGGCCGTTCGGGTCATCGAGCGCCTGCCGGGCCTCCTTGAAGTGACCGGCGAGGGCGCGGGCGAGCACGGCGCCGCCGAGGCCGGCGGCGAGCAGGCTGAGAACGCCTTCGGGACGCAGGGCCGCCACCGTGTTGCGCACGCCCTCGGCCGGGTCGTCGACGTACTCCAGGACGCCGTGGCACAGCACCGCGTCGTAGCCGCCGCGCTCGACCACGTCGAAGAGGCCGTGCACGTCACCCTGGACGCCCCTGACCCGGTCGGCGACCTCCTCCTCGACGGCGCGGCGCTCCAGGGCGAACAGCGCGTTGGGACTGGGGTCGACGACGGTGACCCGGTGGCCGAGACGGGCCAGGGGCACCGCGAAGTTGCCGCTGCCTCCGCCGGTGTCGAGGACGTCCAGCGCCGGCCGGCCGGTCGCCTCGGTCCGGCGCTGCAGGGCGTCCTGAAGGATCTCCCAGACCACGGCGGTACGGAGAGCGGCGCGGGGGCGCAGGGTGTCCGACACGGCAGTTGACTCCTCGGCGCGGCACCGCCTCATTCACGGCGGAGCGATCGGGCTGCCTCCCCGGCCCGGACATGCGTAAGGACGGCGGAGGCTTCAGGCGTCTTCCACCCTATTGCCTGCGGCACGCTCCCCCACCACCGCGGGGCGGTGCCCCGGGCCGCCCCGCGGCGGCGGGCGCCGGTGCGCCCGCGCGGGTCAGCCGGCGTCGGGCATGTCCCGGTCCGTGCCGTCGCCGGGGCCGTGGCCGGCAGGGCGGGTGGTGGGGGCGGTGCGGTTCGGGTGCTCCGCGTCGCTGCGGGGCTGCGGGAGGACCGGCTGGAGGACGAGTATCCGCTCCACCAGGCGCAGGAACATCGTCACGTCCCGTATCAGGTCGTCGGCGTCCCGGCCGCTCGCCGCGTCCCGGATGCCCGCCTCGGCCCGCGCGCGACGCCGGGCGCCCGAAGCGAACAAGGCGCTCCACTCGGTGAGTTCGGGCGCGATCTCGGGGAGCACTTCCCAGGCGCTGCGGATCCTGCTCCGGGCCCGGGGCGAGGTCTCGGGCCGTCCCCGCGCGGCGAGCACGGCGGCGGCGGTGCGCAGCGCGGCGAGGTGGGCCGTCGCATAGCGCTCGTTGGGTGTGTCGAGGACGGCGGCCTCGTCGAGTCCGGCACGGGCCTGGGCGAGCAGGTCGAGGGCGGCGGGCGGGGCGGTGGCACGGCGCAGCACGGGGTGGACGTCGTCCGCCGGGCCGGTCAGTGAGGGGGCAGGGCCGGTTGCGCGGCGCCGACGGGCGGCCGCTGCGGAGGAGTGGGCCATGACGAACCTCCTGTCGTCTTCGTGACGGCATCCCCTGCTACCGGGTGCCGTATGTGCTCATCGTGCGGTATGGCACTGACAATCCGTTCTGACCTGGACTTTCGCTTCGATCGAAAGTTCGGGCCCGGACCGGCCGCCCCCTGGGCCGAGCCTGTGGAGGGGCGGGGCGGCGGTCCTGTGACAATCAGGGCCATGGAACGCAGCAGCACCGCCTCGGGCGGCAGCACCCGCCGCGAGGCCACCCGGCAGAAGCTCTACGAGGCGGCCGTCACCCTCATCGCCGAACAGGGTTTCTCCGCCACCACGGTGGACGAGATCGCCGAGCGGGCAGGGGTCGCGAAGGGCACGGTCTACTACAACTTCGCGAGCAAGTCGGTCCTCTTCGAGGAACTGCTGCGGCACGGGGTCGGGCTCCTCGCCGCCTCGCTGCGGGAGGCGGCCGACCGGACGGCCCTCCAGGGCGGCGGCAGGGGCGACGCACTGGACGCGATGATCCGCGCGGGGCTCGTCTTCATCGACCGCTACCCGGCCTTCACCCAGTTGTACGTGGCCGAACTGTGGCGCACCAACCGGGCCTGGCAGTCCACGCTGCTGGTGGTCCGGCAGCAGGCCGTGGCGGTCGTCGAGGACGTGCTGCGCGAGGGCGTGGAGAGCGGCGAGTTCAGCGCGGAGACCGACGTTCCGTTGACGGCGGCGGCGCTGGTCGGCATGGTGCTGGTGGCCGCGCTCGACTGGCGGTCCTTCCAGCCGGAGCGCTCCCTGGACGAGGTGCACGCTGCGCTGTCCCGGCTGCTGCAGGGACACGTGGGCGGCCGCCACTGAACCGGCCGGCCGGGCGGAGCCGCCCGGTCGGGTGCCCCCGGCGCGCACGGAAGCGCCGGTCCGGCGGTGGCTGCGTCCCCCCGCGAGCCACTGCCGGACCGGCACCTTCCTGTTCCCCCGTGGTTCCCCCTGTACGCCCCCGTTGCGGTCGTCCCCCGAAACCCCCGTGCCTCGCTCCCGCCGACGACGCCGGCGGAAGGAGCGGATCGCGGGCCGGTCCGTTTCCGGCGCCCCGTGTCGCCGGTTCCGGAGCCGTGCCCCCTCTCCGTGCTCTCCACTTTCTCGTTTCCGCAGGTCGTGGCCCATCCGCGCGCGTACTCATCTCGGGAACTAGGTACGGATACTCAGGCCTGCGCACCCGCCCCCACCACGCCGTGCCGTCGGCTGGTCACCGGAGCGGGGGCTCCGGTACTCGGGGCCGGGGTGTCAGCGGGTGCGGATAAAGTCCCTGGCATGGCACGGATTGCGGTGATCGGCGCCGGGATGGGCGCGATGGCGGCCGCTGCCCGGCTGGCCGTCGCGGGCCACCGGGTGGCGGTGTACGAGCGGACGGACACGTACGGCGGTGCGCTGCGCCGGCTGGAGCGGGACGGCTTCGCGTTCGACACCGGCCCCGGGCTGCTCCCACTGCCCGCGGTCTACCGCGATCTGTTCGTCAAGACCGGCAAGGAACCGCTGGACGCCTGCGTCGACCTGGTCCAGGTCGACCCGTCGTCCCACCACGTGTTCGCGGACGGTACGCGTGTCTCGCTGCCGAACGCGTCCCGCGCGGGCGTCGTCTCCGCCCTGCAGGAGGCCCTCGGCCCCACTGCCGGACAGCGCTGGGGCGACTTCCTGGTGCGCGCCCGCGAGGCCTGGGACAGGACCCGCAGACCGCTCCTGGAGGAGCCGCTGTGGCCCAACTGGCGGGTGCTCGCCGACCGCGAGCCCTACCCGGCCGTCCCCCACAAGAAGCTGCTGCGCACGCGCACCGCGGGCACGCTCGCCGAGATCGGTGCCTGGGAGCTGCGCGATCCCCGGCTGGTCTCCCTGCTGGGGAGTTACGCGCTCGAGCACGGCCTCGACCCCCGGTCCACACCGGCGAGCGCGGCGGTGCTGCCGTACATGGAGCACGCCTTCGGCACCTGGTACGTCCGCGGCGGCATGCGGGAACTGGCCCGCGCGGTGTACGAGCGGTGCGTGGCCCGCAGGGTGGAGTTCCACTTCGGCGCCGAGGTCACCGGCGTGCTGGAGAAGGACGGCCGGGCGGCGGGCGTGGAGTTCACCGGGGGCCCCTCCCCGGCCTCCGGGGTCGGAAGCGGGGGCGGGACGGTCGCTGAGGCGGACCACGTGGTCGCCGGGGTGACGCCCGCGGTGCTGGACCGGCTGACCCGGGGAACACCGGTGCGCGGTGACGGAGAGGTCCCGGGCAGGACCGGGGCGGCGAGCCGGTTGACGGTGCTGCTGGCGCTGCGCGGGGGGCGTCCGGAGGGGACACCGCACCGGACGGTCGTGCACGCGGAGGACCGGGAGGCCGAACTGGAGTCCCTGACCGGCTCCCCCGCGAGCCTGCCCGCACACCCCACGGTCACGGTCCTGCGGCCCGACGACCCGGCGCTGGTCCCCGACGGCGCCCACGAGGCGGTCACCCTCACCTCGGTGGTGCCCCCGGGCGCCGGGCCGGGCCTGGACGAGCACGCGCAGCGCATGATCACCGCTGCCGAGCGGGCGGTGCCCGGCCTGCGCGACCGTCTGATCCGGCACGAGGTGCGCACCCCGGCCGACATCGCGGAGGCGACGGGCGCGGAGGGCGGAGCGGTGCCCGTACCGGCGCTCGCCGCGGCGGGCGGACGGCTGCTCCACCCGTCCAACGGCACACGCCTGCCGGGGCTGTTCACGGTCGGCGGCTGGTCGCACCCCGGCGGGGGGCTGCCGCACGCCGGGATGTCGGGCGCGCTGGTCGCCGGCCTGATCGTGGAGGGTCCGGAGTTCCGCGGCTCCCAGTGAACGGCGGGGACGCTTTCGGATCCGGCCGGCTCCGGGCGGATCAGTAGCGGTACTGCTGCTCGTCGTACCCGTTGCCGTTCCCGGACGCCTGGCCCGTCTGGCCGTCGCCCTGGTACGGGTACGGCTGCTCCTGCGGGAGTTCACCGCCGTACAGGTCGTCGGCGTTGCGCTGCTGCGGGACCCACAGGCCGCCGGCCGGGGTTTCGTTGCCGTAGGTGGCGCCGTACTGGTCCTGGCCGTAGCCCTGTTGGCCGTACTGCTGCGGGTCGGTGTAACCGGTGCCGTACGAGGCGTCGCCATAGCTCGAGTTGCCGATGTACGGGTCGGAGTAGGCGGCGTACTGCTGCTGTTGGTCCGTGCTGTCGTAGGCGGCCTGCTGCCGGCCGTAACCGGAGTAGTCGTAGGCGTAGTTCTGGTCGGTGGCATAGCCCTGGTCGGGGCTCTGGGCGGTCGCCGCGTACTGGTCCTGGGCCGGGGTGCCGTACCCGTTGTCACCGTTGTCACCGCTGTCGCCGTAGACGCCGTACGAGCCGGTGTCGTCGGGCATGGGCTGCGGCTCGTAGACGGCGGTGGTCTCGGCGGCCGTCGACTGCTCGGTGCGCGCCGGCGTGAACACGTCGTCGCGGTCGTAGTCGTCCGCGGCGTGGGCGTTCCGGTCGGTGCGGTAGGCGGCGGCCTCGTCACCATAGCCGTCCCCGCCGTCATAGCCGTCGCCGGTGGCCTCCAGGCCGGAGACCTCCAGGGTCGGCTCCTGCCGCCCGCGGTCAGCCCGGCCGCCCTTGACGGCGGCCAGTGCCGGGGCGTTGACCGCCCAGCCGGCCGCGAAGCCGCGGCGGAACGACAGGGTGACGTAGGTCTGGCCGATCGCGAAGGCCGCGGCACCCAGTCCGATGACGAGGACGGCCTGGATCAGCACGCCGAGCACGACGCCCAGGAAGCCGGCGAAGGCGAGCAGTCGCCAGCGCAGGCGTGCCTTGTACTGCAACAACACTTCGCCGAGCAGCCACAACGCGACCACTCCGAACGCGATGTAGAGGACCGTCCAGCCCATGTACGCCCCTCTCCCAGCGGTCGCTCCGCAGTGTGTCGTACACCGGTGCGACCGGTCTAGGCCCGCAGTGGGTGGTGCAGGCCCAGGTTCTCGTAGATTTCCAGCGTCGCCGTGGAGTTGTTGAGCGTGATGAAGTGCAGTCCGGGCACTCCCTCGGCCAGCAGCCGCGCGCAGAACTCCGTGGCGAACTCGATGCCAATGGAGCGTACCGCCGCCGGATCGTCCGCCGCTGCGAGGATCCGCTCTTTCAGGGCATCCGGGAACGACGCGTTACTGAGCTGCGGCAACCTCTCCAGCATCTTCACACTGGTCACCGGCATGACCTCGGGAATCACCGGTGTCTCGCAACCCGCCGCGTCGACTCGGTCACGCAGACGCAGGTACGACTCGGGGTGGAAGAACATCTGGGTGATCGCGTAGTCGGCGCCCGCCCGGCACTTGTCGACGAAGTGCGCGACGTCCGTGTCCCACTCGGTCGACCTCGGGTGCATCTCCGGGAAGGCGGCGACACCGACGCAGAAGTCTCCCGACTCCTTGATGAGCCGGACGAGTTCGGCGGCGTAGGTCAGCCCCTGCGGGTGCGGGATCCAGTCGGCCATCGGGTCGCCGGGCGGGTCCCCCCGCACGGCGAGCATGTTGCGGATCCCGGCGTCGGCGTACTGGCCGATGATGTTGCGCAGTTCGGCGACGGAGTGGTCGACCGCGGTGAGGTGGGCGACCGGGGTGAGCGTGGTGTCCGCGACGATCTGCTCGGTCTCGTGGACCGTGCCCGCGCGGGTGGAGCCCCCGGCACCGTAGGTGACGGAAACGAAGTCCGGGGCGACCGCCTCGACCCTGCGCAGCGCACTCCAGAGGTTCCGCTGGCCCTTGGGGGTCTTCGGCGCCGAGAACTCGAACGAGTACGTCGTCTTTCCGGCGGCGAGCATGTCGCGCACGGTGCGTGCGCGATCAGTCCTGGTCGATGCGGTTCCGAGGGCCATACCGGCAGGTTAGCCAGGGGGCGGCGGTCCCCCAACCGAATGAGGGTTATTTGCCCGATTGGCCGCTTTCTTGTCCGCCCTTTGGACAAACCTGAGACGAACCCGGTCACCGGGCGCCGGACGCCGCCCGCAGCCGCTTCGCGAACTCGGACGCCGCCGCGCCCGGGTCGTCCGCCTCGGTGATGGCCCGTACGACGACGACCCGGCGGGCTCCGGCCTCCAGCACCTCGTCGAGGTTGCCGAGGTCGATGCCGCCGATGGCGAACCAGGGGCGGTCGGTGCCGAGGGCGGCGGCGTACCGGACCAGGTCGAGGCCGGGGGCGTGGCGGCCGGGCTTGGTGGGGGTGGGCCAGCAGGGACCGGTGCAGAAGTAGTCCACGCCCTCCTGCACGGCCGCCGCGGCCGCCTCGGACTCGGCGTGCGTGGAGCGGCCGATCAGGACGTCCTCACCGAGGACGGCTCGGGCCGCGGGGACGGGGAGGTCGCCCTGGCCGAGGTGCAGTACGTCGGCGCCGGCGGCGTGGGCGACGTCCGCGCGGTCGTTCACCGCGAGCAGCTTGCCGTGCCGGGCGCAGGCGTCCGCGAGGACCGCCAGGTGCTCCAGCTCCTCGCCGGCCTCCATGCCCTTGTCCCTCAGCTGCACGATGTCGACGCCGCCGGCCAGGACCGCGTCCAGGAACTCCACGAGATCGCCCTGCCGCTTGCGGGCGTCGGTGCAGAGATAGACCAGGGCGTCGGAGAGCCGGGCGCGCGCGACGGTGCCGGCGGCAGTGCCTGCGGAAGTAACTGGCATGCGGGTGTCCCCCGTGTGTCGGTGGCGGCCGGACCGGGGCGGGCCCGGGGCCGGGTGGAGCGCGGCCCACGGCGGACTCCGGCACGGGGTGCCGGACGGTCGTGGACCCGGGCCCGGCGCCCTGGGACAGCGGCGCCGGGCGACGGTTCACAGCCGGATGCGGGTTCCCGCCCCGATGCGGGTACGGGCCCGGGTCCGGGTGTTTCGTCGCGGGCTCAGACGGCGAGCGCCTGGGCGCGGCGCTTCACCTCCGTGCCGCGGTTCTCGCTCAGCGCCTGCGCGGGCGTGCCCGGCAGGCTCTCGTCGGGGGTGAAGAGCCATTCCAGCATCTCTTCGTCCGTGAAACCGTCGTCCCGCAGGAGCGTCAGGGTGCCGGAGAGGCCCTTGACGACCTTGTCCCCGTCGATGAAGGCGGCGGGGACGTGCAGTGCGCGGTTCTCACCTCGGCGCACGGCGATGAGCTGGCCCTCCTTGACCAGCTGCCGGACGCGCGTCACCTCGACGCCGAGCATCTCGGCGATGTCGGGCAGGGGGAGCCAGGCTGGGACGAGAGCATCGATCTTTGCGTCAATCTCGGTCACGGGACAAGCGTGCCATCTGGCACTGACAGTCGGAAGTCGAGCCCCTCCGCCCGGGGTCCGTCCGGCGGATCACCGTGCACGGACGTGTCGGCCGGACGGGCCCGGGGGTCACCCCTTCGCCGACTTCAGCGGCCTCGCCGGGTCGGCCAGCAGCTCCGCGTCCAGCACCGTGCCCGCCTCGATCAGCCGGCGCCCCTGGGCCAGGTCGCGGGGGCGGCCCACCGCGAGCAGCGCGACCAGCCGGGAGGCGCGGAGCCAGCAGACCGTCCAGGCCGGCCCGTCGGCGTCCCCGCGCCACACCGTCCGGTCGGCGTCCGCGTGGTGCCCGGCGTACTGGACGAAGCGGCCGAACTGCTCGGACCAGAAGTACGGCACCGGGTCGTACACCGCCGGAGGTTCACCGGTGGCCGCCCCGAGGATGTTCGCCGCGACCGTGCGCGGGCCCTGCAGGGCGTTGTCCCAGTGGTGCACCAGCAGGCGTTCGCCGTACCGCACCGAGGGGAAGGAGGCGCAGTCGCCGACCGCGTACACGTCCGGGACGGAGGTCATCAGGTGAGGGTCGGCGACCACGTCACCGCGCTCGCCGAGTTCGACCCCGGAGCCGGCCAGCCAGGCGGTGGCGGGGCGGGCCCCGATCCCGACGACGACGGCGCCCGCGGACAGTCGCGAGCCGTCGTCCAGCACCACCGCGCCGGGCTCGACGCGCTCCACGCGCGCGTGCGTGCGCAGCACCGCCCCCGCGTCGCCGTACCAGGCGGTCATCGGGGCGGCCACCTCGGCGGGCAGCGCCTCGGCCAGCGGCCGGTCGGCCGCCTCCACGACGGTGACCGCGCAGCCCGCCTCGCGCGCCGCCGTGGCGAACTCGGCGCCGATCCAGCCGGCGCCGACGACCACGATGTCCTGGCGGCCCGCGAGCACCGGCCGCAGCCGTTCGACGTCGTCCAGGGTGCGCAGCAGATGGACGCCCGGGACCCCGTCCGCGCCCGGCAGCCGGACCGGTTCGGCACCGGTCGCGACGACCAGGACGTCGTAGGGGACCGGCCCGGCCTCCGTGTCCAGTTCGTGGTCGGCGGGACGCAGCCCGAGCACCTCGCAGCCGAGCCGCAGTTCGATGTCGAGCGCCTCGAAGTCGACGTCGAAGGCGGAACCCTCCGCCTTGCCGAGCAGCACCGCCTTGGACAGGGGAGGCCGGTCGTACGGCTGGTGGGGTTCGGCGCCGATCAGCGTCACGGTGCCGGTGAATCCCTGCTCCCGGAGGGCGACGGCGGTCTGCACGCCGGCCATTCCGGCCCCCGTCACCACCACGCGCCGCGGCTCGGACGGTCCCCGTTCCTGCGTCTGCTCGCTCACCTGATCACCATAGACACCTGACCATCGGTCAGTCAGTCTCCGGGTCCCGTGAGCTGCTCCACGACGCTGGTCCCGCTGCCCTGCTGCGACTCCCACTCCCAGGTCTCCTCCAGCCGCACCCGCCCGTCGGGCAGCTCCACGACCGTCGACACGCAGTGGCCCGAGGAGGTGGTGCCGTCCTGCCTGAGCTGCACGTACCGGAAGTCCAGCCGGTCCCCCTCCCGGGTGCCCACCAGGTACCCGCGGACGACGTCACCGCCCGCGTACTCGGCCCAGATCCCGCCGTCCCGCTCGTGGTACGCGAACCGGGTGCGGGTGCCGACCTGGCCCGGCGCCTGGTCGGCGACGGGGGCGAGGACGAGACCGTCGAGCGAACCAGCCATGCGAAGGCTCCCTACACGTTCGTTGATCCGGAGGCTAGGGTGGCCACCGTAAGACACTCGCGGGAGCCCGGACGCACCGGGCTGAGAGGGAGGCTGGCGGCCTCCGACCGTATGCACCTGATCCGGGTCATGCCGGCGAAGGGAGGGGCTGGACGCCCATGCCGCCCACACACACCTCGCAGCGCTCCCCCGACGTCCTCGTCGTCGGGGGCGGCGTCATCGGCCTGGTCACGGCCTGGCGGTCCGCGCAGCGCGGGCTGGCCACCACCGTGCTGGACCCCGAACCGGGCGGCGGCGCCGCCCAGGTGGCCGCCGGGATGCTGGCCGCCGTCACGGAACTGCACTACGGCGAGCAGACCCTGCTCGGCCTGAACCTCGCCTCCGCGCTCCGCTACCCCGACTTCGCGGCCGAGCTCACCGAGGCCGCCGGCCACGACCTCGGCTACCGCCGGTGCGGCACCCTCGCGGTCGCGCTGGACGCCGACGACCGCGCCCATCTGCGCGAACTGCACGCCTTGCAACAGCAGTCGGGGCTCGACGCGCAGTGGCTGTCGGGACGGGAGTGCCGGCGCCTGGAACCGATGCTCGCCCCCGGTGTGCGCGGCGGGCTGCGGGTGGACGGCGACCACCAGATCGACCCCCGGCGGCTGGCGGCGGCGCTGGTGACCGCCTGCGAGCGGGCGGGCGTGGTCCTGCACCGCGCGTGGGCCGACCGGCTCACCGTCTCCGGGGAGCGGGCCACGGGCGTGGTCACCGCCGACGGCACCGGGCTGGCCGCCGGGCAGGTGGTGCTGGCCGGCGGCAGCCTCAGCGGGCGGCTCGCGGGCGTCCCCGCGGACCTGCTGCCTCCCGTGCGTCCCGTGAAGGGGCAGGTGCTCCGGCTGGCGATGCCCGACCGGTTCGGTCCGTTCCTGAGCCGGACGGTGCGTGCGGTGGTGCGGGGCAGCCAGGTGTACCTGGTGCCGCGCGAGAACGGGGAGCTGGTGATCGGGGCGACCAGCGAGGAACAGGGCTGGGACACGACCGTCACCGCGGGCGGGGTGTACGAGCTGCTGCGCGACGCCCACGAACTGGTCCCCGGCATCACCGAGCTGCCGCTCACCGAGACCCGGGCCGGGCTGCGCCCCGGCACCCCCGACAACGCGCCCCTGCTCGGTCCGTCCGGGCTCGAGGGGCTGGTCCTGGCGACCGGGCACCACCGCAACGGCGTGCTGCTCACTCCGGTCACCGGCGACGTTCTGGCGGAGTTCCTGGCCACCGGTGAACTCCCGGCGGAGGCCCGCCCCTTCACCCCCCGGCGGTTCACCGCGCCCGCCGCCGCACTCACGGAGCAACCCGCATGAACCCTCCTGTGGACACGTCGACGCACACTCCCGCGCACGCCCCGGTCATGGTCTCGGTCAACGGGGAGCCTCGCGAGGTGGCTCCCGGCACGGCGCTCGACGCGCTGGTCGGCACGCTCACCGAGGCGCACTCCGGGGTGGCCGCCGCCCTCAACGAAACGGTCGTCCCGCGCGCGCAGTGGCCGCTCACGCCCCTCGTCGAGGGGGACCGGGTGGAAGTCCTGACCGCCGTGCAGGGAGGCTGATCATGGCCGACGATCCGTTCGTCCTCGGCGGTACGTCCTTCACGTCCCGTCTGATCATGGGCACCGGCGGGGCGCCCAGCCTCGAGGTGCTGGAGCGGGCGCTGGTGGCGTCCGGGACCGAGCTGACGACCGTCGCGATGCGGCGGGTGAACCCCTCTGTGCACGGCTCGGTGCTCTCGGTGCTGGACAGGCTGGGCATCCGGGTGCTGCCGAACACGGCCGGCTGTTTCACCGCCGGGGAGGCGGTGCTCACCGCCCGTCTCGCGCGGGAGGCACTCGGCACCGACCTGGTCAAGCTGGAGGTCATCGCCGACGAGCGCACCCTGTTGCCGGACCCCGTCGAACTGCTGGAGGCGGCCGAGACCCTGGTCGACGACGGGTTCACGGTGCTGCCGTACACCAACGACGACCCGGTGCTGGCACGGAAGCTGGAGGACGCCGGCTGTGCGGCGGTCATGCCGCTCGGTTCGCCGATCGGTTCGGGGCTCGGCATCCGCAACCCGCACAACTTCGAGCTGATCACGCAGCACGCGCGCGTGCCGGTGATCCTGGACGCGGGTGCCGGTACGGCGTCGGACGCGGCGCTGGCGATGGAGCTGGGGTGCGCGGGCGTGATGCTCGCCTCGGCGGTGACGCGGGCGCAGGAGCCGGTGCTGATGGCCGCCGCCATGCGGAGCGCGGTCGAGGCGGGACGGCTGGCGCGGCGGGCGGGGCGGATTCCGCGGCGGCACTTCGCCGAGGCGTCCTCTCCCGCGGAGGGGCTTGCCGTGCTGGATCCAGAGCGGCCGGCGTTCTGAGGGGGTTCTCCCACCCGCGCACCACCCGTTTCCGGTCGGTCGAGAGGTGCGGGCTCCTCGTGGGGCCGAGCACCGTCGGTGGCCGCCGGACCGAGCACCGTCGGTGGTCGTGGGGCGTCCCTTCGTGGGGTGCGTCACAGGTCGGCTGCAGTCGCGCCCCGATCCGGGACCGTTCCGGATCGATCCGGACCGATCCGACCGGCTCTGTCGGCGGCTCCTCGTAGACTCCCAGCGTGGACACGACCCTTCAGGACCCTCTGGTCGGGCAGCTGCTCGACGGCCGGTACCGCGTCGAGGCGCGGATCGCGGTCGGCGGGATGGCCACGGTCTACCGGGCCGTGGACACCCGCCTGGACCGTGTGCTCGCGCTCAAGGTGATGCACCCGGCGCTCGCCGCCGACGGCTCCTTCGTCGAGCGGTTCATCCGCGAGGCGAAGTCGGTCGCCCGGTTGGCCCATCCGAACGTGGTCCAGGTCTTCGACCAGGGCACCGACGGGGCGTACGTCTACCTGGCGATGGAGTACATCGCCGGCTGCACCCTGCGTGACGTGCTGCGCGAGCGCGGTGCGCTGCAGCCGCGGGCCGCGCTGGACATCCTGGAGCCGATGCTGGCCGCGCTCGGCGCCGCGCACCGGGCCGGGTTCGTGCACCGGGACATGAAGCCCGAGAACGTGCTGATAGGGGACGACGGCCGGGTCAAGGTCGCCGACTTCGGGCTGGTCCGGGCCGTGGACACGGTGACGAACACCACCGGCACCGTGCTGGGCACGGTCTCGTACCTGGCGCCGGAGCAGATCGAGAGCGGCAGCGCCGACCCCCGCGTGGACGTGTACGCGTGCGGCATCCTGCTGTACGAGATGCTGACCGGTGAGAAGCCGCACGACGGCGACTCCCCCGCGATCGTGCTCTACAAGCACCTGCACGACGACGTGCCGCCGCCGTCGGCCGCCGTACCCGGTATGGCGTACGCGCTGGACGAGCTGGTCGCCTCGGCGACCGCGCGCAACCCGGAGGTCCGCCCGGACGACGCGGTGGCGCTCCTCGCACAGGTCCGCGAGGCGCGCGGCGGACTCGACGACGAGCAGCTGGACGCGCTGCCGCCGCAGGCGCTGGCGTCGGAGGACCAGCCCGCCCGGGGTTCCGAGAACCGTACGAGCGTCATCCCGCGCGCACTGACGTCCCCCACTCTCGGCTTCTCCCCCACTCTCGGCTTCGCACGAGCGGGGGGACCCCCATCCCGCCCGCTGCCCGTCGACGAGGTCCGCCGCACCAGCCGCCTCCAGTCCCCGGCGCCGCCGCCCCGGCGCGGTGTGTCGCTGCTGCGGCGCGGCCCGATGGCGGTCGTCGTCGCCGTGCTGCTGGTGCTGGGCGCCGGGGCCGGCGTGTGGTACATCAACTCCGGCCAGTTCACCCGGGTCCCGCCGCTGCTCGCGAAGACCGAGAAGGAGGCCCGGGAGCGGCTGGCGGACGCCGGGCTGGGCGTCGGCCAGGTCGAGGAGGCGTACAGCGACACCGTGGAGCGGGGCACGGTGATCAGCACGGATCCCGAGGCGGGTGCCCGTATCCGCGGCACCGACTCGGTCTCGCTCACCCTCTCCAAGGGGCCGCAGACCGTGCGGGTGCCCGATGTCGACGGCTACCGGCTGGACAAGGCGCGGTCCGTGCTGAAGGACGCGGGCCTGGAACCGGGCATGGTCACCCGGGAGTTCAGTGAGGACGTGTCCAAGGGCTTCGTGGTCTCCACCGGGCCGGGCAAGGGCACGAAGGTCCGTGCGGGCTCGGCGGTGGCGCTCACCGTGAGCAAGGGCAGCCCGGTGGACGTCCCCGAGGTGGTCGGCCAGGACCTGGACGCCGCGCGCGCCGAGCTGGAGGAGGCCGGCCTCAAGGTGAGTATCGCCGCCGAGCGGGTCACCTCCGAGCACGACGCGGGCCGGGTGGCCCGGCAGAGCCCGGAGGCCGGCCGTGAGGCCGCCGAGGGGGACAGTGTGACACTGACGCTGTCCAAGGGGCCCGAGATGGTCCCGGTCCCGGACGTGGTCGGCGACAGTGTGGACGAGGCCACCGGGAAGCTGGAGGGTGCCGGGTTCCAGGTCAAGGAGGACCGCGGGCTGCTCGGTCTGTTCGGCGACACCGTCAAGGCCCAGTCCGTGTCCGGCGGGGACACCGCGCCCAAGGGCTCGACGATCACCCTCAAGATCCGCTGACGTGGGGCTCAGGGGCTTCGGCGACCCGGGGCATGACACCCTGGAAGGGTGAAGAGTCACCTGTCCGGCCCCGCCCGCAACCCGGTCGGCAGCCATGTCCCCGTGGCCGGCGGTCTGCACTCCGTCGGCCTGTCCTACGCCCGCGAGCTGCGTGCGGAGGCCGTGCAGGTCTTCGTCGCCAACCCGCGCGGCTGGGCGACGCCGACCGGCAACCCGAAGCAGGACGCGGCGTTCCGCGAGGCGTGTGCGGCCGGGTCGATCCCGGCGTACGTGCACGCTCCGTATCTGATCAACTTCGGGTCCCACACCGAGGCGACCGTCGAACGGTCCGCCGAGTCGCTGCGCCACTCGCTGCGGCGCGGGCGCGAGATCGGGGCGCTGGGTGTGGTGGTGCACACCGGCAGCGCGACCGGCGGACGGGAGCGGCCGGTGGCGCTGAGGCAGGTACGGGAGCACCTGCTGCCGCTGCTCGACGAGCTCACCCACGACGACGACCCGTTCCTGCTGCTGGAGTCGACGGCCGGCCAGGGCGCCTCCCTGTGCTCCCTGATCCGGGACTTCGGTCCGTACTTCGAGGTGCTGGACGCCCATCCGAAGCTGGGTGTCTGCCTGGACACCTGCCATGTCTTCGCGGCCGGCCACGACCTGACCGGGCCGAGCGGGATGCACCGGACACTGGATCTGCTGGTGGACACGGTCGGCGAGGGGCGGCTGAAGCTCATCCACGCCAATGACTCCAAGGACGTGGTCGGCGCGCACAAGGACCGTCACGCGAACATCGGCGCAGGCCACATCGGCGAGGACCCGTTCCGCGCGCTGATGACGCACCCGGCGACCGAGGGCGTGCCCCTGGTCATCGAGACGCCCGGCGGCAAGGAGGGGCATGCGGCGGACGTGGAGCGGCTGAAGAAACTCCGGGACCAGGGGGGCCACTGATCCGCAGTTCAGGGGCCCGGGTGCCCGGCCCCGGTCAGAGTTCGGGGCCGTCCCCTGGCTCCTCCTGGTAGGAGTAGCGCTGCTCCTTCCAGGGGTCGCCGATGTTGTGGTAGCCGCGCTCCTCCCAGAAGCCGCGGCGGTCGGCGGTCATGTACTCCACGCCGCGGACCCACTTCGGCCCTTTCCAGGCGTAGAGGTGGGGGACGATCAGACGGAGCGGAAACCCGTGCTCGGCGGTCAGCAGTTCGCCGTCCTTGTGTGTGGCGAAGAGGGCATGCTCGGACGAGAAGTCCGCCAGCCGCAGGTTGGAGCTGTATCCGTACTCGGCCCACACCATCACATGGGTGACGTCGGGCGCGGGCGGGGCGAGTTCCAGGAGGGTACGGGCCGGAATCCCGCCCCATTCGGCGCCGAGCATGCTGAACTTCGTGACACAGTGCAGGTCGGCCACGACGCTGCGGTACGGCAGGGACGTGAACTCCTCGTGGTTCCAGCAGTGCTTGTCGCCGTCGGCGGTGGCGCCGAACACCCTGAACTCCCAGCGCTCGGGCCGGAACCTGGGGACGGGCCCGTAGTGCGTGACCGGCCAGCCCTTCTGCAGTCGCTGCCCCGGCGGAAGCTCGAACCTCGCCGCTCCCCCTGCTGTGCGCTCCCCCGATTCGTGTTCCGCCGGCTGACCCATGCTTCCATCCTGACAGACCCGGTGCGACGCATCGGACCGGGGCCCCATGAAGTCGGACAATATCCGCCAAACCGCAATGAGTGCACCCTTACTCAGTAAGTATGTACTTACTGGACGATCTTCTCGGCCGGTGGAATCATGCGGCGCATCTGGCCCGTTCATCCGTGTGGAAGGAGCCGCTGCGATGCAGGGCGATCCCGAGGTCATCGAATTCCTCAACGAGCAACTGACCGCCGAGCTGACCGCGATCAACCAGTACTTCCTGCACTCGAAGCTGCAGGACCACAAAGGCTGGACCAAGCTCGCCGAGTACACGCGCGCAGAGTCCTTCGACGAGATGCGGCACGCGGAGGTCCTCACCGACCGCATCCTGCTGCTCGACGGCCTGCCCAACTACCAGCGGCTCTTCCACGTCCAGGTCGGGCAGACGGTGACGGAGATGTTCCAGGCCGACCGGCAGATCGAGGTCGAGGCCATCGACCGCCTGCGCCGCGGTGTGGAGGTCATGCGCACCAAGAACGACATCACGTCCGCCAACATCTTCGAGGCGATCCTCGCCGACGAGGAGCACCACATCGACTACCTGGACACCCAGCTGGAGCTCATCGAGAAGCTGGGCGAGGCGCTGTATCTGTCGACGGTGATCGAGCAGTCGCAGCCGGACCCCTCGGGCCCGGGGACGAGCGGGTTCTCGACCCACTAGGGCGACCGGGCCTATGCGGCTTCGGGAAGCTCCGCCGTGAGGGGCGGCCGGTCCTGGCCGGCCTGCTGCCGACGGGGGCAGGCGCCACGCCCGAGCAGCGCCTGGATGCGGCGCACGCAGCCGCCGCAGTCGGTGCCCGCCTTGCAGGCGGAGGCGATCTGCCGGGGAGTGCAGGCCCCGGCGTCCGCGTGGCTCCTCACCTGTTCCTCGGTCACTCCGAAGCAGCTGCAGACGAACACGCGGTCCACCTCCCGACATAGTTCTGGGTCGTGCCGTACCGACCCCTGATCGGTGAGGCTAACCTAACCTTACCTGCCGTCCGGATGGCACAAAAGTGGGGTGGGGCACCGATCCTGTGTGATCCGTGCCCCACCCCTCGCCGTTCCGGCAGGTGAGCGGTGTTACTGGTCCCGGTACATCTCGGCGACGAGGAACGCCAGGTCCAGCGACTGGCTGCGGTTCAGCCGGGGGTCGCAGGCGGTCTCGTAGCGCTGGTGCAGATCGTCGACGAAGATCTCGTCGCCGCCGCCCACGCACTCGGTGACGTCGTCACCGGTGAGTTCCACGTGGATGCCGCCCGGGTGGGTGCCGAGCTCCTTGTGGACCTCGAAGAAGCCCTTCACCTCGTCGAGCACGTCGTCGAAGCGGCGGGTCTTGTGCCCGGAGGCCGCCTCGAAGGTGTTGCCGTGCATCGGGTCGGTCACCCAGGCCACGGTGGCACCGGAGGCGGTGACCTTCTCGACCAGCTCGGGAAGCCTGTCGCGGATCTTGTCCGCGCCCATCCGGACGATGAAGGTCAGCCGGCCCGGCTCACGCTCGGGGTCGAGCCGCTCGATGTACTGCAGCGCGTCCTCGGCGGTGGTCGTCGGGCCGAGCTTGATGCCGATCGGGTTGCGGATCTTCGAGGCGAACTCGATGTGCGCGTGGTCCAGCTGCCGGGTGCGCTCACCGATCCACACCATGTGCGCGGAGACGTCGTACAGCCGACCGGTGCGCGAGTCCACGCGGGTCAGCGCCGACTCGTAGTCCAGCAGCAGCGCCTCGTGCGACGAGAAGAACTCGACGGTCTTGAACTCCTCCGGCTCGACCCCGCAGGCCTGCATGAAGTTCAGCGCCTGGTCGATCTCGCGGGCGAGCTGCTCGTAGCGCTGGCCGGACGGGGACGACTTCACGAAGTCCTGGTTCCAGGCGTGCACCTGGCGCAGGTCGGCGTAGCCGCCGGTGGTGAAGGCGCGCACCAGGTTCAGCGTGGAGGCCGAGGCGTTGTACATCCGCTTCAGCCGCTCGGGGTCCGGGACACGGGCCTCTTCGGTGAAGTCGAAGCCGTTGACGGAGTCGCCGCGGTAGCTGGGCAGGGTCACGCCGTCGCGGGTCTCGGTCGACTTGGAGCGCGGCTTGGAGTACTGGCCGGCGATCCGGCCCACCTTCACGACGGGCACGGACGCGGCGTACGTCAGTACGGCGCCCATCTGGAGCAGTGTCTTCAGCTTGGCCCTGATGTGGTCGGCGGACACCGCGTCGAAGGACTCGGCGCAGTCGCCGCCCTGGAGGAGGAACGCCTCTCCCTTGGCGACGGCCGCCATCCGGGCGCGCAGCTGGTCACACTCGCCCGCGAAGACGAGCGGTGGATACGACTCGAGGTCCGCGATCACTGCGCGCAGAGCCTCGGTGTCGGGGTACTCGGGCTGCTGCGCCGCGGGCAGGTCTCGCCAGGTGTTGCCAGCACTCGGGCTGGTCTTAGCGTTCACGGTCACGTCTCAACACTACGGGGTGGAATGGCGCCTTCCAGGCCCATGCCCAGCAAGTGAGACGGGGAATGTTCTCCGTGGACACCTGAGGACCACGCCGAGGACATGCGCTAGGGTGCGTCGCATGTTCGCGCTTTCGACCCGGAACGGTTCGGTTCAGAACCCTTCCGCCCAGAACTGGTGGTGGACCGCTTCTCCGGCGGCCCACTGAACCATCGCGCGTACACAAGACTCCGCGAAGGCCGCCCGAGGGGCGGCCTTCGGCGTTCGCGGCCCGCGCGGCGCCCGGTCGGCCCTCCGTCACCGAGGGACCACGACCGATGAACCTGCTCGACCTGCTGGACGATCCCCGTCCGTTCGCCCTGCTGCGCCGCCGCACCCCCGGCCACGACGACACCGTGGTGGAGCTGCTGCTCGGCCCCGTCAGCCCCCGTGACCGGCTGGCCGACCTGCCCGACGAGGGGCTGGCGCTCGTCCCCTTCCGGCAGATCCGGGAGCGCGGCTTCGACGTGTGCGACGACGGCACCCCGCTGTTGGTGCTGACTCCCGAGGAGCGCCACGAGATCCCGCTCACCGCCGCCCTGGAACAGCTGCCCGCGCACGACGTCCGGGTGGAGGGCGGCGGCTTCGACGTCGACGACGACGCGTACGCCGGAATCGTCGGGCGGGTGCTGCGGGAGGAGATCGGGCGGGGCGAGGGCGCCAACTTCGTGATCCGGCGGACCTACGAGGGCGAGATCCCCGGGTTCGGGCGGGCCGACGCGCTGGCGCTGTTCCGGCGGCTGCTGGAGGGCGAGCGGGGCGCTTACTGGACGTTCGTGGTGTGCACCGGACGGGAGGCGGGCGGACGGACGCTGGTCGGCGCGAGCCCCGAGGTGCACGTGCGGGCGTCCGGCGGGACCGTCGTGATGAACCCGATCAGCGGCACGTACCGCTACCCGGCCGGGGGACCGACCCCCGAGCACCTGCTGGACTTCCTCGCCGACGGCAAGGAGATCGAGGAGCTGTCGATGGTCGTCGACGAGGAGCTCAAGATGATGTGCACCGTCGGTGACATGGGCGGGGTCGTGGTCGGTCCCCGGCTGAAGGAGATGGCGCATCTCGCCCACACCGAGTACGAGCTGCGCGGCCGGTCCTCGCTGGACGTGCGGGAGGTGCTGAAGGAGACCATGTTCGCCGCGACCGTCACCGGGTCGCCGGTGCAGAACGCCTGCCGGGTGATCCGACGGCACGAGTCCACCGGGCGCGGGTACTACGCGGGGGCGCTGGCGCTGATCGGCCGGTATCCGGGTGGTGGGCGGGAAGGATCTGTCGGGGCGCAGACCCTCGACTCCCCCATCCTCATCCGCACCGCCGACATCGACGCGGCGGGGCGGCTGCGGGTGCCGGTCGGCGCCACGCTGGTGCGGGGCTCGGACCCGGCGGGCGAGGTCGCCGAGACCCATGCGAAGGCGGCCGGGGTGCTGGCCGCGCTGGGGGTGCGTCCGGGACGGCCGCGCGAGGAGTCCGTACGGCCGCGGCTGGCCGACGATCCGCGGGTGCGGGCGGCGCTGGACGGGCGGCGGGCCTCGCTGGCCCCGTTCTGGCTGCGAATGCGGGAGCCGTCGGCCGCGCCGGCGGGACGGGAAGGACAGGAAGGACGGGAAGGACTGGAGGGACACGCCCTGGTCGTCGACGGGGAGGACACCTTCACGGCGATGCTCGCGCATGTGCTGCGTTCCTCGGGGCTCGCGGTCACCGTCCGGCGGTACGACGAACCGGGGCTGCGGGAGACGGTGCTCGGGCACGAGGGGCCCGTGGTGCTGGGGCCCGGCCCCGGTGACCCGTCCGACCCGGCCGACGCGAAGATGCGGTTCCTGCGCGGCCTGGCCGCCGCGGTGATCAGGGACCACCGGCACGGCGTCCTCGGCGTCTGCCTCGGCCACGAACTGATCGCGGCCGAGCTGGGTCTCGACACGGTCCGCAAGGAGGTGCCGTACCAGGGGGCGCAGACCGAGATCGACCTCTTCGGGCGGCCGGAGACGGTCGGCTTCTACAACAGCTTCGTCGCCCGGTGCGACGACGAGGCGGCGGCGGAACTGGCCGCGCACGGCATCGAGGTGAGCCGCGCGGCGAACGGCGAGGTGCACGCCCTGCGCGGGCCCGGCTTCGCGTCGCTGCAGTTCCACCCCGAGTCGGTGCTCACCCTGAACGGCGCGGCGCTCGTCGCGCGGCTGATGGGTCAGCTGCGCGGTACGAGGACGTTCTCCGAACGGCGGCCCGCGGTGTAGTCGAGCACGTTGCGCACCGTGGTCTCGATGATCTGGCTGACGGCGTCCACGGTGTAGTACGCCTGGTGGGACGTCACCAGGACGTTGGGAAAGGTGACGAGGCGGGCCAGGGTGTCGTCCTCGACGGCCTCCAGGGACTTGTCGAGGAAGAACAGGCCCGCCTCCGCCTCGTACACGTCCAGTCCGACGCCGGTGAAGCGGCCCGCGCGCAGTTCGGCGACGAGGGCGGCGGTGTCGACGAGTCCGCCGCGGCTGGAGTTCACCAGGATCGCGTCGTCCCGCATCGTCCTCAGGGCGGGCCCGTCGATCAGCCGGTGGGTCTCCGGCACGAGCGGAACGTGCAGGGTGACCAGGTCGGACTCGGCGAGCAGCCGCTCCTTGGAGACGTAGGTCATGCCGAGCTTCCGGCAGGCCGGGTTCTCGGCGACGTCCCAGCCGAGCAGCCGCATGCCGAAGCCGTGCGCGATCCGGGCGAACGCCTCGCCGATCTTGCCGGTGCCGAGGACGCCGGCGGTGCGGCCGTGCATGTCGCGGCCCATCAGGCCGTCGAGGCGGAAGTCGAAGTCGCGGGTGCGGGTGGAGGCGCGGACGATACGGCGGTTGACCGCCATGGCGAGGGTCCAGGCGAACTCGGCGACCGAGTGGGGCGAGTAGTACGACACCCGGGCGACCGTCAGGCCGAGCCGCTCGGCCGTCTTCAGGTCGACGTTGTTGAAGCCGGTGGACCGCTGGGCGATCATCCGGGTGCCGCCGGCCGCCAGGTTCTCCAGGACCCCGGCGCCGAGGTCGCAGTTGACACTGGTGGAGATCACCTCGTGGCCGGTCGCGATGAGGGCGGTGTCCTCGTTGAGGAAGACGTCCAGGCCATGTACCTCGTGGTGGCCCTGGAACGCCTGTTCGATCATGGGTTTCTCATCGGACTGCACACCGAACGCGAGGATCTCCACGGGGTCCCTCCGGGGGTCGTGCCGGGATTGCTGCCGCATGCGTGAATATACGGGTCCGGAAAGGGATCGCGCTGGGGCCGGACGGGCCCTACTCGTCGTCGAGGCCGCGTTCTATGGCGTAGCGGACGAGTTCCACGCGGTTGTGCAGCTGGAGCTTGCCGAGGGTGTTCTGGACGTGGTTCTGCACCGTGCGGTGGGAGATGACGAGCCGTTCGGCGATCTGCTTGTAGCTGAGGCCCTTGGCGACCAGACGCAGCACCTCGGTCTCCCGGTCGGTCAGCCGGGGCGCCCTGGCCCCACCGCTCTCCGGGACGGGTGCCGGATCGGAGGCCAGCCGGCGGTACTCGCCGAGGACCAGCCCGGCCAGGCCCGGGGTGAACACCGGGTCGCCGGCCGCCGTACGGCGCACCGCGTCCTGGAGCTCCTGGGTCGAGGCCGACTTCAGCAGATAGCCGGTGGCACCCGACTTCACCGCTTCCAGGACGTCGGCGTGCTCACCGCTCGCCGAGAGCACCAGCACGCGCAGGGCGGGGTTCGCGGCGACGACCTCCTTGCAGACCTGGACACCGGGCTTGCCGGGCAGGTTCAGGTCGAGGACGAGGACGTCGGGGGCGGCGGCCCCGGCGCGGCGCACGGCCTGGTCGCCGTCACCGGCGGTGGCCACCACCGCGAAGCCGGACTCGGACAGGTCGCGCGCGACGGCGTCGCGCCACATGGGGTGGTCGTCGACCACCATCACCTTGACCGGGCCCCGGCCGGCTTCCCGTTCGGCTGCCGTGTCCGTCATCGCTGCTCCGCCTTCCCCCGCGGGTCGTCCGCTTCCCTCGTGTCCTTGGGCACCTTCAGCTCGACCTCCGTGCCCTGACCCGGCACCGAGATCAGTTCCGCGCTGCCGCCGAGGTCGCGCAGCCGGCCGCGGATCGACAGGGCCACCCCGAGCCGTCCCTCGCCCTCGGCCTGGGCGAGCCGGCCCTCGGGGATGCCGGGCCCGTCGTCGCGGACGGTGACGATCACCTCGTCCGGTTCGTCCTCGACCAGGATCCAGGCCCGGGCGTCCGGCCCGGCGTGCTCGCGCACGTTGTCCAGGGCCGCCCCGACGGCGGCGGCGACCTCCCGCGCGGCGGCCGGTGCGAGCGGCACCGGCGCCCCGGGTTCGGCGAGGTTGACCAGGGCACCGGCGTACGGGGCGAGCAGGGCACGCAGGTCGACGGGGCCGCCCCCGGCCTCACCGGCGGTGTCGTCCGCGGCGCGTACGGCCTCTTTCCCGGCCGTGTCCCGCGAGGCCCTGGGCACGGGCACCAGGCCGCCGGAGACCAGGGTGCGCAGCGCCACCTCCTGCTCGCCGGCCATCCGGCCCAGTTCGGCCGCCTCGCCGCCGATCACCGCGCCGCGCCGCTGCACCATCGCGAGCACCTGGAGCACGCCGTCGTGGATGTCCCGCGCGAGCCGCTCCCGTTCCCTCGTCGCGGCCTCGATCTCCAGGGCGCGGGCGAGGGTGCGCTCGGAGGCGCGGGCGACCTCGACGACGTAGCCGATGGCGATGGAGGCGACCCAGACGAGGACCACGTTGTGCACGGTGTCGCGGGCGGGGCCGCCGCGCTCGACCAGGTTGGCGACGGCGACCAGGGTGGAGGCGAGGGCCGCCCAGCGCCAGCCGCCCTTGATGGCGAAGGCGAGCACCGAGCCGGCGGTCCAGATCGACGGCATGGTCGGGCCGCCCGCCTGGATCCGCTCGTGGGCGTCGGCGACGGGGGTGAGCAGGATGCCGACGAGTGCGATGGTCAGGTCGGCGGTGAGGAAGCGTCTGGTGCAGCGGGCGGCGTTCGCGACCAGGGGCAGGGTGGCCAGGGTCCATACGACCAGCACGGCGAAGTAGACCACGGCGAGCCACGGGCGCTCGAACTCGTCGTAGGCGGTGGCGAACAGGCCGACCGCGTAGACCATGGTCAGGACCCGGTAGCCGGTGAGCGCGCGCCACAGCGGCTGCTCGACCGACATCCTCATGACTTCCCCGCCCCTGGGCATGTCCTCCCCCACTCCCGCCCCGGACCCGCTGACGGACTACCGGAGATCGGACGGCCGCTGCTCGGCGGCCTCCTCCCGCTGTGCTTTCTTCTCCGCCCTCTGCGCCTTCTCCGCTTCCTTGTCGGCCTTGGCCGCCTCCGCGAGCTGCCGCTTCATGGCGGTCGCGTAGATGTCGACGTACTCCTGGCCGGAGAGCTTCATGATTTTGTACATGACCTCGTCGGTCACCGCGCGGAGCACGAAACGGTCGTGCTCCATACCGTGGTAGCGGCTGAAGTCCAACGGCCTGCCTATGCGGATGCCCGGCCGGATCAGCTTCGGGACGACCTTCCCGGGCGGCTGGACCTTCTCCGTGTCGATCATGGCGACGGGTATCACGGGCGCGCCGGTGGCCAGCGCCACGCGCGCGAGACCGCCGGGCTTGCCCCGGTAGAGACGCCCGTCGGGCGAGCGGGTGCCCTCGGGGTAGATGCCGAACAGCTCGCCACGCTCGACGACCTCTATACCGCTCCTGATCGCCGCCTCGCCCGCGCCGCGCGCGCCGGAGCGGTCGACCGGGAGCTGACCCACCCCTTTGAAGAAGGCGGCCGTGAGCCGGCCTTTGACACCCGGGCTGGTGAAGTACTCGGCCTTGGCGATGAAGGTGACCTTGCGGTCGAGCACGGCCGGCAGGAAGAAGGAGTCACAGAACGACAGGTGGTTGCTGGCCAGAATGGCCGGGCCCTCGGCGGGTACGTTCTCCAGGCCGTCCACCCAGGGCCTGAAGGCGAGCTTCAGCGACCCTCCGACGGTGAACTTCATCGCGCCGTACAACAAGCGAGTGCCTTCCTGTGCGTGTGAATCAGACCATATCCCGGGGCGCCGTCAATGGCTCCGACGGCCCTGGTCGGTGTCAGTGCGGTCGCGTACGGTGAAGGTCCTGCAACTCGTTTGCGGGCGCGACCCATGACACCCGTGCCATGACCGTCATGACGTACAGCCCCTCCGTACGACTGCTACGACTCCTACGACTTTCAGACCGGGAGGCCAAGGTGCCGCTCCTGACCGGAGCCGAGCCGTATCGCCATGAGGGCGGGGAGACCGCAGTCCTCCTCTGCCACGGCTTCACCGGTTCACCGCAGTCGCTGCGCCCCTGGGCGGAGCACCTCGCCGAGCACGGCCTGACCGTCTCGCTGCCCCTGCTCCCCGGGCACGGCACCCGCTGGCAGGACCTGCGGCTGACCGGCTGGCAGGACTGGTACGCGGAGGTGGACCGCGAGTTGCGGCTGCTGCGGGACCGGTGTGCGCGGGTGTTCGTGGCCGGCCTGTCCATGGGCGGCGCGCTCGCCCTGCGGCTGGCCGCGCGGCACGGCGACGCGGTGAGCGGCGTCATGGTCGTCAACCCGGCGAACAAGGTGCACGGACCGACCGCGCACGCGCTGCCCGTGGCCCGCCATCTGATCCCCACGACGAAGGGGATCGCGAGCGACATCGCGAACCCGTCGGTAACGGAGCTGGGGTACGACCGGGTACCGCTGCACGCGGCCCACTCCCTGCGCGCCTTCCTGCGCATGCTCGACGGCGAACTGCCCCAGGTCACCCAGCCGCTGCTACTCCTGCGCAGCCCGCAGGACCATGTGGTGCCGCCCGCGGACTCGGCCCGGATCCTCGGCCGGGTCTCGTCGCTCGACGTGACGGAGATCCTGCTGGAACAGAGCTACCACGTGGCGACGTTGGACTACGACGCGGAGCGGATCTTCCAGGAGAGCACCGCGTTCATCGGCCGGCTCGCACCCGGCGCCGTCAACGAGCCCGGTCTCGGCAAGGAAGGGACGACCACAGGTGGCTGAGCACGACTCGGACCGCGAGGACCGCGAGGGGCGTGAGGACCGGGAGGCGCGCGAGGTCGGCCGGGACCGTGACGGCCGGGGTCCGGAGGAACAGGCCGTTCCCTTCGACGAGGACGCCGCGTGGGCGGCGATCGTCGCCGGGTACGGGGACGAGCCGCCGGACCCCGCGGGCGCCAAGCCGTTCAAGTCGGTCGAGGATCTGGCGTTGCTGGAGTCCGAGACCAATGACGAGGGGTCGGCACAGGCCGAGGCCCCCACGAGGACCGGGGAGAAGCCGGCCAAGCCGCTGGGCGGCTCCATCGCCTTCGCGCCGGGTGTGGGCCCGCGCGACTACAGCGTGTCCGAGCCCTCGGACGACGACTTCGACGACGGCGACGAGGGCCACTTCGTACCGCCGGAGCCGCCGCCGCTGCCCGAGTCAGACCTCACCTCCAAGCTCGCCTGGCTGGGGGTGCTGGGCGGTCCGGTGCTGCTCCTGCTGGCGATACTGCTCGGCTGGGAGATGACCTGGTGGCTGACCACGCTCTGCATCGGCGGCTTCCTGGGCGGCTTCGCCACCCTGGTGATGCGGATGCGCACCGGCGACGAGGACGACGACGATCCCGGCCGCGGCGCGGTGGTCTGAGAACGGGCCCCTCACCCACGCGGTCTACGCGGCCGCCGGCACTCTGAGGGCGGCCAGGACCGGCAGGTGGTCGGTGGCCGCCCTCAGGTCGGCCTCGCTCACCCCCGGCTGGTCGAGCGGGACACCGCAGCCCAGGACCTCGACGCCCTCCGTGGCGAACAGGGCGTCGATGCGCTGTTGCGGCTCGGTGGGCGTCGAGGTGTACTCACCGCCCCAGGGCGCGGCCGCCCAGCAGTCCGTGAGGGAGTCGCCCAGCCGCCGGAAGGTGCGGCCGTCCGGCCGCTCGTTGACGTCACCGCCCGCGACCGCGTGCTCCACGCCCATCCCGGCGAGCCGGTCCAGGAGCATGCCGCCCTGCTCGTACCGCTCGTCCTTCGCCAGCGACAGGTGACAGCTCAGCACCCCGAGCCGGGCACCGCCGAACCGTACGACGGCGGTGGCGAAGCCGCGCCGGTGCAGCCCCGGGGTGAGCGGCAGCAGCACGTCCTCGGTGCGCTCGACGGTCGTCCGCAGGGAGCACAGGACGGCGGGTCCGGCGGCCGTGGCGCCTCCGGACAGCGTGACCAGTCCGGAGGCGGAGGCGAGCCGTGCCAGCTTCTTGCGCCACCGGAAGAACCGCGGCGCCTCCTGCACGAGCACCAGATCGGGCGCACACGCCCCGATCACCCGGGCCAGCGCGTCGGTGTCATCACGCATCGAACGGATGTTGTAACTCAGCACCCGGACCACGGCCGAACCGTCCGGCTCGGTACGGGAGTCCGGCAGCAGCGGAGTCGTCGCCATGGGGATCAAGATACGCCGACCCGCCCCGTCAGAAGTGTCGTGCGGCCGTCCTATGCAGCCTGCGGCCGTCCTGTTACAGAAGGCCGCGGCGCGTACGGCGCGGAAACGGCGGCGCCCGCCCGGTCCCCGAGGGGGCCGGGCGGGCGCCGCCGTGCGCGTGGGTAGGGGAGATCACATGATGGGGTCGGGTTGCCGGGCCAGGTCGGCTGCGCCCACCAGGCCGGCCTTGTTGCCGAGTTCGGCGGCGCGGACCTCGGCCACCGGACGCCAGTTGCCGCCGACCAGCCAGCGCTTGTAGGACTTGCGGATCGGGTCGAGGACCAGTTCGCCCTCCTCGGAGAGACCGCCGCCGACGATGAATGCGGACGGATCGAAGAGGGAGGCCAGGTCCGCGAGGCCGGCGCCGACCCAACGGGCCAGTTCGCGGTAGGAGTCGACGGCCACCGGGTCGCCCTTGCGGGCGGCCATGGAGACGTGCTTGCCCTCGATGCCCTCGGGGGTGCCGTCGCCCAAGGAGAGCAGGACCTCCGCGTTCTCGGGGGTCGCGTTGGCGCGCTGGGTGGCGTACCGGACGAGGGCGCGGCCGGAGGCGTACTGCTCCCAGCAGCCCTGCGAGCCGCAGCCGCACAGCAGGCCGTCCGGCACCATCCGGATGTGCCCGAACTCGGCAGCCACGCCGAAGTGGCCCCGGCGCAGCTTGTTGCCGATGATGACGCCGCCGCCCAGGCCGGTGCCGAGCGTGATGCAGATGACGTTGCGGTGGCCCTTGCCGGCACCGAACTTGTACTCGCCCCAGGCCGCGGCGTTGGCGTCGTTCTCCACGACGACGGGAAGACCCGTGCGGGCCTCGACCTTCTCCTTGAGCGGCTCGTTGCGCCAGTAGATGTTGGGGGCGAAGTACACCGTCGAACGCTGGCGGTTGACGTATCCGGCCGCACCGATGCCCACGCCGACGATCTCGTGGCCCGCGCGTGCTCCCTCCACCGCGGAGGCGATGGCGTCCACGATGCCGTCGGGCGTGCCCGGGGTCGGCACCTTGTGGACCGAGAGGATGTTGCCTTCCTCGTCGACCACGCCGGCCGCGATCTTGGTGCCGCCGATGTCGACGCCGATGGTGAGTCCCATGAATCCCTCAGTTCCGGTCGAGCCCCGCTACCGCCCACGGTACCCGAGGCCCTGCCGCCGGGTTCCCGGCACCGGCGGGACCGCTCACCGACTCCGGGGCCCTCAGTCCAGGTCGATGCGTTCCCCGCCGGGGCCCGGCTCGTCGCCCCGGTCCCGGCCCGGGTCGCCCTCGCCGTCCTCGTCCCGGGCCTCGTCGGGGTCCCAGGCGCGGGTGTCCCGGGTCGTCCAGCGGCGTTCCTGGTCCTGGACCGCGGAACGGTAGGCGGCGAGCAGTTCGTTGCCCGCGGCGGCGAGGTGGTCGAAGACGTCCGGGTTGCGCTCGACGACCGGTTCCACGACTGCCTTGGCCTGCTGGACGACCTGGCGCACCACCTGCTGCGCGGCCGGCCCGGCGACCGCTCCGAACAGGGGGGCCTGGAGGCCTCCGGTGAGCTGGTCGAACTTCTCGGCGACCGCGTCGACGAGTTTCTTCAGCTCCTCGGCGGCCGACCCGGGCGGCGGCCCGTACTGGGCGCGGCGGCGGGCCTTCTCCGCCTCGAGGTCCTCGGCGCACGCCGTCGCCCAGGCGTCCGCGTCGAAGGCGGTGCGCGTCTCGTCCACGGCGCGCACGTCGTCCTCCACTGCGCGCACGTCCTCCACGGGGTCGTCCCCGGCGGCGTCGGGCGGGGGGAGCTGATCGCTCATGACGGACTCCTGACTACGGTGGGCCCTTCCGACGTTACCCGAACGGCCGCACCGGCTTCACGGGGTGCGCGGCCACAGCCGCGGATCCGGCCGGAACCGGATGCGCAGCTCGCCCTCGCGCAGGGCCGCGCCGTCCACGGTGCAGCGGCGCAGCGCGGAGGGAAGCGGGACGGTCCGCCGGAACGGCCCGGCGGTGACGGTGAGTTCGTCGCCGCGCCGGATCAGGTCCAGTTCCTCGCGCCGGGCGCCGGGCAGGGGGATGTGCCAGACCAGTACGTCGTCGGCGGTGGAGGGCTCCCCGCTCGAGGAGAGCCGGGAGTGGGGAAGGCCGGTGACGGGCCACTCGACCCCGGCCCGCGTCCCCTCGACGGCCGGCACGCCGGGTACGGCGAGCGCGGCGAGGTCGTCCGGGCCCCGCGGATCGCGTCCCAGGTGGGCGACCGGGTGGACGTCATACGTCTCGCGCCACTCGTCCAGGGTCTTGCGCTGCTGGGCGACCAGGCCGGCGAGCCGGCCGTCCTCGACGTCCTCGGGCAGGAGGCGTCCGGCGACCAGCGCGTCGGTGCGCAGTCCGCGCAGGGCGAGGCCCAGGCCCGCGGCGCGTACCGCGTCGGCGCCGGCCGGTCCGGGTTCGGCGACCAGCCGTACGGCGGTGCCCCGGTCGGCGAGGACGGCCTCGACCGCGGCCAGTTCGGTGTCCCAGCGGGCGGCCGTCTCGTACAGCCACTCCGCGGGCATCGGGACCCCGGCGAGGCGGCCGAGCACGGGGCGCAGGGCGCGGGCGGCCTGGCGTTCCGGCGGGAGCAGGCGGCGCAGGCAGCGGCGGAGCTCCTCGGGGAGGGCGAGGAGGGCGAGGGACTGCGGGGTGGGCGGGAGATCGACGACGAGCAGGTCGTACGCCTGTGACAGCGCCGCGTCCCGCAGGGCGCGCAGCACGGAGAGCTCCTCGGCGCCGGGCAGCGGGCCGAGCTCCTCGGGGTCGAGCCGGGACGCGCCGAGCAGGTCGAGCGCCGTGGCGGCCCGGTCCTGCAGGGCGGCCAGGTCGGCGCGGAAGTCCGCGTCGGCGTCGACCCGCCGGGCCGTGAGCCCCTGCTCGACCTCGACGGGCTCGGCGCCCACGGGCGTCCCCAGGACGGCGCCCAGCGTGTCCACCCGGTCGGTGCCCAGCACCAGGACGCGGGTGCCCGCACGGGCTGCGGCGAGCGCGGTGGCCGCCGCGACGGTGGTACGTCCGTTGCCGCCGGGGCCCGTGATCAGGAGGGTACGCATGAGGGTGAACGGTACCCGGGCCCGTGCCCGGCCGGCGCCGTTCCCTCCCGGCCGGTGCTACTCCGCCGTCGGCTTCCCGCCGGGCCCGGCGGCCGGCTCCTCACCCGACTCCACCCGCTTCTTCAGTCCCGCCAGGGCCCGGTCGATGATGACCTTCTCGGCCTTGCGCTTGATCATGCCGAGCATCGGGATCTTGACGTCGACGGTGAGCCGGTAGGTGACCTCGGTGGTGCCCGCGCCGGTCGGCGTCAGGAGGTAGGAGCCGTCCAGGGAGCGCAGCATCTGGGACTTCACCAGCGTCCAGGAGACCTCGTGCTCACCGGTCCAGGTGTACGCGAGGGTCTGGTCGTCCTTGATCGCTCCGGCGTCCATGACGAGGCGCACCTGCTCGGCCCGGCCCCGGTCGTCGGACTTGAGGACCTCGGCCTCCTTCACCTCGCCGGTCCAGTCCGGATAGCGGGCGAAGTCGGCGATCACCCCCATGACATCGGCCGGTGCCGCCTCGATCGTGATGCTCGAGCTGGTGTGTTCCGCCATCGCCGTGGCTCCTCCAGGTGCGGGCCGGTAGTTCGGATCGCCGTGCGCGGCCCACGCGCACGCCTGTGCAGCGGAAGGCTATCGCGCACCCGGCGGGCGCCACTCATCCGACCGCGACTCGTCCGACCTGGGACATCCTTACCATTCGAGGGCCCAGGGCCGGCCGCCGGCCGCGAAGTGCCCCACGTTCACGCACTCGGTGGCCCCGATCCGCATGCGCCGGACCAGCGGCTGGTGCACATGCCCGAACAGCGCGTACCGCGGCCTGGTGCGGTGGATGGCGTCCAGCAGGGCCCGGCTGCCGCGCTCGAAGCGGCGCGCCACGGTGTCGTACACCAGCTCCGGGACCTCCGGCGGGATGTGCGTGCACAGCACGTCGACCTCGCCGACGGCCTCGATCTTCGCCGCGTACTCCTCGTCGCTGATCTCGTACGGCGTTCTCATGGGCGTACGCAGTCCGCCGCCGACGAAGCCGAAGATCCGGCCGCCGATTTCCACCCGTTCGCCGTCGAGGACGGTGGTGCCGGGGCCGGCGTACTCCTGCCACAGGGCCGGTATGTCGACATTGCCGTAGGTGGCGTACGTGGGTGCGGGGAAGGCGGCGAACATCTCGGCGTACTGCTTGCGCACCGCCTTCTCGATCGCCCCGGCGCGGTCCTCGCCGATGCCCGCCCACAGCCGGGACTGGAACACGCGCGCCTCCTCGAAGCGGCGAGCGGTGCGCAGTTCCACGATCCGGTCGGCGTTCTCCACGCCGAACAGGTCGGGGAAGATGCCGCGGGAGTGGTCGGCGTAGTCGAGGAAGAGCACCAGGTCGCCCAGGCAGATCAGGGCGTCCGCGCCGTCGCCGGCGCGGGCCAGGTCACGGGCGTTGCCGTGCACGTCGCTGACCACATGGACGCGCGTGCGCCGGTCCCCGTCTGGTGTGGAAGCCATGACGATCAAGGGTAGGCGGGTACGTCCCGTGTGAACAGTGGTGGCCGGACCTGCGGTAACTGGCTCGGCGGTGCGGCAGTGGAATACTGTGCGTGATGAACCACCCAGCTGTGTGACGCAGCGAACATCTCTCCGGGCCCCCTGTCGTAGTACCCATACCGACGGGTAACGTCCGGGCAGTCCACTCGTGCTCGGGTTTTCAACGGCTGAATCCTCGAGTACCCGCCCAAGCCTTGGACCGCACCTTCGTCGCGTCGCACAACGTCGTGGCGCCGGCGCCCTAAGAGGAGCAGCAGTCTTGCGCGAGTTCAGCCTTCCGGCTCTGTACGAGGTCCCTGCGGACGGCAATCTGACCGACATCATCCGCAGAAACGCCGCGCAGCACCCCGACGTCGCCGTCATCGCCCGCAAGGTCGACGGCGCGTGGCAGGACGTGACGGCGACCGCCTTCCTCGACGAGGTGCGGGCTGCCGCCAAGGGGCTCATCGCCTCCGGTGTCCGGCCCGGCGACCGGGTGGGGCTGATGTCCCGCACCCGCTACGAGTGGACCCTGCTGGACTTCGCGATCTGGAGCGCCGGCGCGGTCACCGTGCCGGTGTACGAGACCAGTTCGCCGGAGCAGGTGGCCTGGATCCTCGGCGACTCCGGCGCCACCGCCTGCGTGGTGGAGAGCGACGGCCACGCGGCCGCGGTGGAGTCGCTGCGCGATCGGCTGCCCGCGCTGAAGCACGTGTGGCAGATCGACGGCGCGATCGCGGGCGGTGCGATCGCCGAGCTGGGACGGCTCGGTCGGGACGTCACCGACGAGACGGTCGAGGAGCGCAGCTCCGTCGCCGGGGCCGACGACCCGGCGACCATCGTCTACACATCCGGCACCACCGGCCGCCCCAAGGGCTGCGTGCTCACCCACCGCAGCTTCTTCGCCGAGTGCGGCAACATCGTGGAGCGGCTGCGCCCGCTGTTCCGCACCGGCGAGTGCTCGGTCCTGCTCTTCCTCCCGCTCGCGCACGTCTTCGGCCGGCTGGTGCAGATCGCGCCGATGATGGCGCCGATCAAGCTGGGCTGCGTCCCGGACATCAAGCAGCTCACCGACGAACTGGCCGCGTTCCGGCCGACGTTGATCCTGGGCGTGCCGCGGGTCTTCGAGAAGGTCTACAACTCGGCGCGGGCCAAGGCGCAGGCCGACGGCAAGGGCCGGATCTTCGACCAGGCGGCGGACACCGCCATCGCGTACAGCAAGGCGCTGGACACGCCGTCGGGCCCGTCCCTCGGTCTGCGGATCAAGCACAAGCTCTTCGACCGGCTCGTGTACGGCAAGCTGCGCGCGGTGCTCGGCGGGCGCGGCGAGGCCGCCATCTCCGGCGGCGCGCCGCTGGGCGAGCGCCTCGGCCACTTCTTCCGCGGCATCGGCTTCACGGTGCTGGAGGGGTACGGGCTCACCGAGTCCTGCGCGGCCACCACGTTCAACCCCTGGGACCGGCCGAAGATCGGCACGGTCGGACAGCCGCTGCCCGGCTCGGTGGTCCGCATAGCCGACGACGGCGAGGTGCTGCTGCACGGCGAGCACCTGTTCAAGGAGTACTGGAACAACCCGGGCGCGACGGAGGAGGCGCTGGCCGACGGCTGGTTCCACACCGGCGACATCGGCACCCTCGACGAGGACGGGTACCTGAGCATCACCGGGCGCAAGAAGGAGATCCTCGTGACCGCGGGCGGCAAGAACGTGGCGCCGGCCGTGATCGAGGACCGGATCCGCGCGCACGCGCTGGTCGCGGAGTGCATGGTGGTCGGCGACGGGCGGCCGTTCGTGGGCGCGCTGGTCACCGTCGACGAGGAGTTCCTGGTCCGCTGGGCGGCGGAGCACGGCAAGCCGGAGGGGTCCACGGCGGCGTCGCTGAGCGAGGACCCCGATCTGATCGCCGCGATCCAGACGGCGATCGACGACGGGAACGCGGCGGTGTCCAAGGCGGAGTCGGTGCGGAAGTTCCGGGTGCTGCCTGCTCAGTTCACGGAGGAGTCGGGGCATTTGACCCCGTCGTTGAAGCTGAAGCGGAATGTGGTGGCGAAGGATTACGCGCACGAGATCGAGGCGATCTACGCGAAGTAGGCGTTTTTCGCCCCCGTCGCCCCTTCCCGTCCACGGGGGCTCTGCCACCCGGCCCCCCGCTCCTCAAGCGCCGGAGGGGCTGAGTTGAGGCCGGAGGGGCCGGCTTGCGGCCGGGGGGCCGAGTTGGGATCAGAGCAGGGCTTTCAGTTTGTCCGCCAGGAGGTCCCAGCGCCATTTCTCCTCGACCCAGGCCCGGCCCCGCTCGCCCATCCTGCGGCGGAGTTCCTCGTCGGCGAGGAGGGCGATGACGCGGTCGGCGGACTCGGCGGGGGTGTCGCCCCGGACGACCCAGCCGGTCTCGCCGTCGAGGACCGCGTCGGGGGCGCCGCCCGAGTCACCGGCGACGACGGGCAGGCCGGTCGCGGAGGCCTCCAGGTAGACGATGCCGAGCCCCTCCACGTCCAGTCCGCCGCGCCGGGTGCGGCAGGGCATCGCGAAGACGTCCCCGGCGCCGTAGTGGGCGGGCAGCTCGGACCAGGGCACGGCGCCGGTGAAGCGGACGGAGCCGGCCACCCCGGTGTCCTGGGCGAGCCGGCGCAGGTCCTTCTCGTAGGGCCCGCCGCCGACGATCAGCAGTACGGCGTCCGGCTCGGCGGCCAGGATCGCGGGCATGGCGCGGATCAGCGTGTCCTGCCCCTTGCGCGGCACCAGCCGGGAGACGCAGACGACCACCGGGCGGTCGGTCAGGCCGAGCCGGGCCCGGACCTCGTCGCCGCCGGAGCCGGGGTGGAAGGTCTTCTCGTCGACCCCGGGCGGAAGCCGCACCATCCGCGAGGCCGCGCCGGGCGTGAGCGCCCCCGCGATCCGCGAGCGCGTGTACTCGCCGAGGTAGGTGAGCGTGTCCGTGGACTCGCCGATCCGGCGCAGCAGTTGCCGGGCGGCGGGGAGCTGGGCCCAGCCCGCCTCGTGGCCGTGGGTGGTGGCCACGATCCGCTCGGCGCCCGCCCGGCGCAGCGCCGGCGCCATCAGTCCGAGCGGCGCCGCCGCCCCGAACCACACCGAGGTGCACCCGTGTTCGCGCAGCAGGGCGACGGCCTGCCGGGTCGCCTGCGGGGTCGGCAGCAGCATCGGCGTACGGGCGCGTACGACGGTGAAGGGCTGCTCGGCGTCGAAGGCGGCTGTAGCCTCGACGCCCTCCCGGGAACGCTTCCAGGTGGAGGCGTGGACGACGAGGCGCTCGGGGTCGAGCCGCAGCGCCATGTTGTGCAGGAATGCCTGGATGCCGCCGGGCCGGGGCGGGAAGTCATTGGTCACGATCAGGGTCTTGTGCATCGTCGCCGACCCTACCGAACCGCCGGCGCCCGGCACCGAACCGGCCGGGAGGGCTGATTCGGCGCCGGGTCCCGGCGGGCCGCTGTGGCACGCTCACCGGGGTCCGCGACATCATGGCCCCTCAGGGCCGCACACGGACGGGCAGGAATCACTTGAACCCTCCCCCAGCTCAAGCGAGGGGATTCCTGGCTCAGGAAGCCCCACAGGTCAGCGACCTGCAAGGTCCTACTCCCTCAACACCAGCCGGGACGGAACCTGCCCGGTTTGTCGAGCGAAGCTCGGGTGTGCCGTCTTGGCTCTCGATCGGCACGGTGTGCGCGCTTGGTTCTCGCAACGCACGGCAGGCACTCCACCCGGTCACGTACCCCCGCCCCGGCCTGAAGGCCTGGGCGTCCTCGAAGGAGATCACGTGAACACGATGGGCTCGCGCGGGTCCCCGGCTCGGCTGCTCGTGCTCTGGGGGCTGACGAGGACCGTCCTGCTGTTGTGGGTCCTGAAGGTGGTCGTCTTCCCCGGCCCGGACGTCACCAGCGACGTGTCCGGGATCTACCGGGGCTGGTACGACGTCCTGCGCACCGGAACGTTCCCACTGGACGACGTGACCTGGCAGTACCCGCCCGCGGCGGCGCTGGCGATCCTCTCCCCCGGTCTGCTGCCGTTCCTGGAGTACGCCACGGCGTTCTTCGTCCTGGTGCTCCTCGCCGACCTGGCCACCCTGGCACTGCTGCTGTACGCGGGCGGGCGGCCGGGCCGAAGCCGTCGCGGCGCCTGGGTGTGGGTGGCGGGCGTGCCGCTGCTCGGGCCGACGGTGTACGCCCGCTACGACGTGATGGTGACCGCGGTGGCGGTGGCCGCGCTGCTGGCCGGTGCCCGGCGTCCCCGGTTGCTGGGGGCGCTGGCGGCCTTCGGCGCGTTGCTGAAGGTGTGGCCGGCGATGCTGCTGCTCGGTGTCCGCCGGCGTTCCGCGTGGGTGTCGGCCGTGGTGACCGGTGTCGCGGTGGCGGGCGTGTTCGCGGTGTTCATGCCGGGCGCCTTCGCGTTCCTGGGTTTTCAGCGCGACCGGGGCACGGAGGTGGAGTCGCTGGGCGCGCTGGTCCTCCATGTCGCCCGGCACCACGGCTGGGACGGCCAGGTGCTGCTCAACTACGGCTCGGTGGAGTTCCTCGGCCCGTATGTGACCTGGGTGAGCACGGGCGCCATGGTGCTGACCGGGGCGGCCCTGGCCTGGCTGGTGCTGTGGCGGCTGCTGGCCACCCGCTTCGAGCCGCACACCCTCGCCGACGCCGCGTTCGTGGCCGTGCTGATGTTCACCACCACCAGCCGGGTGATCAGCCCGCAGTACATGGTGTGGCTGGTCGGGCTCGCCGCGGTCTGCCTGTGCCACCGTGGGAGCCGGATGCGGCTGCCGGTGGCCCTGGTGCTGGTCGCGTCGTTCGTGACGGTGCTGGAGTTCCCGCTGTGGTTCGCGCACGTCGTGGCCAGTGACCCGCTCGGCATCGCCCTGCTGTTCCTCCGCAACGGCCTGCTGGTGGCCGCCACCTTCCTCGCCGCCCGCACCCTGTGGCGCGCGACGGTCCCCCGAGGGCTCCCGCCCGCGGCTCCCGCCCCCCACCCCCGGAGCGCCACGAGAACACCGGTCTCCTCCTGACTCCGGCCCGGTCTCCCGGTGCGGCGAACGTCCGGGCCGGGTCAGTCGAGCTGCTCGCGCAGGTAGTCCTGCCAGGCGAAGGTGAAGGCCTCCGGTGTGGTGCCGAGGACTCGGTGCATCGCGTCCTCGACCGCGCCGTCCCGCCGCGCGTGCGCGCCCACGGCGCGATAGAACGCGCCGAGGCGTTCCTCGCCCCAGCGCTCCGCGATGAGGCGGCAGGCCATCCAGCCGCTCTCGTAGGCGCGGGCGAGGTCGTCGGCGTCGCCGGAGAAGCCGAAGTCGTCGTCGTCCGGCAGCCCGGAGGGCACCTCTCCGTGCCTCACCGCACGGGCGAGTTCCGGTGCCGCGTCGGCCGGGAGGCGGTCGCCGCCCCGGTAGCCGACCCAGTCGGCGAAGCCCTCGGACAGCCACAGCGGGGTCGAGGCGGTGGTGTGGGCGCGGGTGGCGACGTGGGTGGTCTCGTGGGTGACCACGACCTGCCGGCCCGAGTCGCCGAGCATTCCGAAGGCGTCCGGGTTGACGATGACCCGGTCCGCGGGTGACTTCGCGCCGGCACCGGTCTCGCCCGTGGTGACGGCCGCGATCCCCCGGTAGGAGGAGGCGGGCGAGCCCAGCAGCCCCGCCATCTCCTCCAGGGAGCCCGGGACCAGGACGACGACGCGCCGTTCCCACCGCGGACCCCACGCGTCCGACACCGACGGCACCGCGCGGTCGGCCAGTTCGGCGTAGTCGCGCAGTTTCCCCTCGGGCTGTCCGACACCGAGCACCAGGCTCCGCTCCCCGTGCACGGCACGCACCGCTCCCTGGTCCCACAGCTGCCGGCCGGCCTTCTCGGCCGGCCGGTCGGAGTCGACGGACCACCGGCCGTCGTCGTGCCGGGTCAGGCGCAGGGTGCGGGCGGTGGTGACCGGGGCCCGGTCGTAGCCGGCGACGCGGTAGCCGAGGTCGGCGTCGACGGTGGCGGTGTCGCCCGTGCGGCGCACCGCGGTCACGCGGTAGGCCCAGTCGGCCAGCGGCACCTCCCGCAGGCTGTCGTACCCGGCCCGGGTGCCGGTGCGGGCGTAGGCGGCGGCGTCGTGGCCGAGGACGGCCCCGGCCCGCCGGTCGAGCAGTGCCTGCACCTCGGCGTGCGCGCCGTCGACGGCCGGCCGGTCGCCGCAGCCGACCAGGGAGACGAGCAGCAGACACAGCGCCATCACCGGCGCACCCGACACCCGCCTTCGACCAGCCATCCTTGTGAGGGTACGGGCGCCGGACCGCTCCGGTCAGACCCTGGTGACGGAGGAGACCGGCATCATCCCGACCGGGTCGTAGCGCACGGGGGCGCCGGGGTGGGGCGCGTGGATCACCTGACCGTTGCCCGCGTACATCCCGACATGGCTGGCGTCGGACCGGTAGAGCACCAGGTCGCCGGGTCGGGCCTGGGAGAGCGGGACCTGCCGGCCGGCGTGCCGCTGGGCCTGCGAGGTGCGTGGCAGGGCCACTCCGGCCTGCGCGTACGACCATTGCATCAGGCCGGAACAGTCGAATCCGGAGGGCCCGTTGGCGCCCCAGACGTAGGGCGAGCCGAGGGCGGAGCGGGCGGCGGCGACGGCGGCGGCCGCGCGGCCGGAGGCGGCCGCGGCACCGATCGGGCCGGGCAGGCCGGATCGGCCGGATCGGGCAGCCCGCTCGTAGGCGGCGCGTTCGGCCTCGGGGAGCGCGTCGAGCAGCCGCCGGGCCTCGGCGAGTTTGCGCTCCACGGTCTTCTTGTGGGCGGCGGCCGCCTTGCGGCTCCGCTCCAGCTCTTCCAGCTTGCGGGAGGCCTGCGCGCGGTTCTGGTCCAGGGAGCGCCCGGCCTTCTGGAGTTCCTTCAGCCGGCCGGCCTGGCGGGCGGTGAGCCGGTCGAGCACCGAGGCCCGTTCGAGGTAGTCCTCCGGGTCGTCGGAGAGGAGCAGGGTGAGGGAGGGGTCGAGCCCGCCGGAGCGGTACTGCGCGCCGGCCAGCGAACCGAGCGACTCCCGCAGGGTGTTGACACGCTCCTGCTGCCGGGCGATCTCGTCCTGGACGGTGTTGATCCGCCCCCGCAGGGCGTCCGCGCGGGAGTCGGCCTCGTTGTACGCCTCGGTCGCCCGCTCGGCCTCCTCGTAGAGGCGGTCCACGTCGGCCGTCGGGTCGTCGTGCGGGGCGGCCGTCGCCGGTACGGCGCCCAGGGCGGCTGCCGCCGCGGACAGGAGGCCTAAGGCGACGGTGGTGCCCCGGTCGAGACCGGGGGAGGGTGCAAGGCGTCGATGGGACCCCACGGGGACCGCGCTCCTTCCGCTGACGGACGGGGAAACGCGGCAGACAGTAACCCCGGGGCGGGCGACCGACCAACGACCCGGGTGGCCACACACGGTGACGCCCCGCCTCTGACCGCAGGTCACAGGCGGGGCGCGGGGTCGGGCGGCGGGCCACGATTCCCCCGAACGGAGGCACGCGACCCCGCCGCGGCCGACAGGAGGCCGACAGGAGTACGGGGCTCCGACGAACCCTGTGGTCCGACCGCTCCTAGACGCGGACGCCGAACATGAACGGGCCGCCGATGGTGTTCATCGACTCGTAGCGGACGACGGTGCCGCTGCGCGGGGCGTGGATGATCTGGCCGTTGCCCGCGTAGAGACCGACGTGGTGCAGGTCGTTGAAGAAGAAGACCAGGTCGCCGACCTGGAGCTGACTGGCCGAGTAGATCCTGGTGCCCGCGCCGGTCTGCGCCTCGGAGGTGCGCGGGAGGCCGACGCCGGCCTGGGCGTACGCCCAGGAGGTGAGGCCCGAGCAGTCGAAGGAGGACGGGCCGGTGGCGCCGTAGACGTAAGGGGTGCCGAGCTTGCTCTGGGCGGCGGCGAAGGCGGCGCCGGCGCGGCCGGAGCCGCTCGAGACCGGGGCGGAGGTGCCGGTGCCGGCGGCGGTGCCGGCGTCGGTGCCGGAAGCCTTGAGGACCTCCCGCTCGCTGGCGCGGGTGGCGCGGGCCTCCTCCTCGGCGAGCTTCGCCTTCTCCTCCGCGGTCAGGCTGTTGAGCAGCTTCTGCGCGGCGCCCAGCTTGCCCTGGACTTCCTTCTTCTTCTTGCCCAGTTCGGTGCGGGTGGAGGCGAGGTCCTCGAGCTTGCCGGAGGCCTCGGAGCGCTGCTGGGCGAGCTCGCGCTGCTTCTCCTGGATCTTCTTCAGCGCGTCGACCTGCTGGATGCTGAGCTGGTCGAGGGTGGACGCCTTGTCGAGGTAGTCGTCCGGGTCGGCGGAGAGGAAGAGCTGGAGCGAAGGGTCCAGGCCGCCGCTGCGGTACTGGGCGCTGGCCATCGAACCGAGGCCGTCGCGCAGTTCGTTGAGCTCCTGCTGGCCCTTGGCGACGTTGTCCTGGATGGTGGAGATCTCCTTCTGGAGCTTCTCCTGCTTCTCCTTGGCGCCGTTGTACTTCTCGGTGGCCTGCTCCGCCTGCTGGTAGAGCTTGTCGACCTTGGCCTTCACCTCGTCCTTGCTCGGCTTCTCGCTGGGGGCCGCGTTGGCGGCCTGCGAGCTCAGGACGACGGCAGCTGCGGCAGCGGTGGTGAGCACAGTGACACGTGCCCGGTTCGGCTGCTTGGGACGACGGTGGGACGCCACGGAGGCGAGCTCCTTCTTCCTCCAGCCGCCTACCGACACGCCGGCGGGCGGGACCTCCGCCGTCGCCACCCCATGTGAACGATCACCCGAGCGGAGGTTCGAGGCCTGACCCTAGTGATTCTCTTGTGATCAGTTCAAATCCTCGGGCACAAAATCTATGTCACAGTGCGTTTCTCTGCCCTCAACTCACGTGCAGTGATATCGACCTGACACTACGTTGCGTGAATACCGCGCCAATTCGGTCAATCAGCAGGTACGTTGCGGTTGGGGCTTACGTTCTGGATGGGACGTACCGCACCGCCGCCGCCACCGGACTTCGTGTTCTGCGCCCTACGCCCGGGAGAAGCGCTTCAGCAGGACCGCCGACGCGACCGGGCGGGCACCCGCGCGGGCGACTCCGTCGGCGACCTCTCGGTCGGTGGAGACGACGATGACCGGCCGCCCCGGCGGCTCGGCCCGGACCAGCTGGCGGATCAGCTCGTCGGCGGTGACACCGGGCTTGGAGAACAGCACCCGCACCCCGCGCGGCGGCGCCAGCAGCACGGGAGCGACCAGTTCGGCCCCGTCGAAGACGCAGGTCACCTCGGCGCCGGTCTGCGCGGCGAGCTGGGCGAGCTGGCCGAGCACCCGCAGGCGCTGCTTCTCCAGCGGCATCTGGGGATAGCCGGTCTTGGTGACGTTGTAGCCGTCGACGACGAGATGCGCCTGCGGCAGCGCCAGCAGCTGGTCGAGGACGGCCGGGTCGTCCTCGGACAGCGCGCGGGCCGCGATGTCCTTGGGGGACATGCGCCCCGGCTCGACGGCGTCCACGGTCTCGGCGGGCCGGACGGACACGGGGGGCAGCGCGAGCTCGCGCCGGAGCCCCTGGGCGGCGTCCAGCACGGTGTCCAGGAGCAGCCGCACCCGCATGTCCTCGACGCTGCGGCCCTCACGGGCGGCCCGGCGGGCGGCCTCCAGGGCGGCCTCCGACTCGCCGAGGCGCGCCTTGAGGCGCCGGCTCTCGCTCTCGGCGGCGGACACCTGTGCCTGCCCCTCGGCGCGGACGGCGTCCATCTCCCCCTGCAGCTTGCGCAGCGCGGCCGCGCCGCGCTTGACGTCACTGAGCGCGGACCGCAGCTTGCGGTGCAGGGAGTCCGCTTCTTTCCTGGCCGAGTCCAGGTCGCCGCGCAGCCGCTCGGTCTCGGACCTGGCGTGCTCGCGGGCGTGGGCGAGTTCGGCGCGCAGCCGCTCCACCTCGGCCCGGCTCTCCTCGTCGGCGCGCTCGGCGTCGGCCCGCTGGGCCTCCTCGCCCGCGGCGGTCACCAGCTTCACCCAGCCGGGCGGCCGCATGACATAGGCCGCGGCCGCCACGTCCAGCGGATCGGCGGCCGGGGGCGGGGAACCCGACTCGAGGGCGCCGGACAGTTCCGGCTGGGCCTCTTTCAGCCGCTCCGCGATGCGCTGGCGGAACAGCGGTTCGCTCTCCAGCGCGGCGGCCATGGCGTTGCCGGCGAACTTGGCGCGGCGGTTCGGGGTGAACCGGGCGTACTGCCTGAGCTGGGCGGGCAACTCGGCGACCGTCAGTCCGCCGAAGCCGTCGGAGACGATCTGGACGACCCGGCGGCGCACGCCGTCGGGCAGCGGACGGTCGAGCACCTCAGCGGCGCCGTCCTCCGGCCTCCCGCCCACGGTCTCCACCATCCGTCACACCCCAATGCCTGTGTGCGACCCCGCGTACGGGGCCTCCTGAGCGGGGCCCGCTCCGCTCAGGAGCCGGCACCCGGCCTGTCGACGAGTTCCACCTGGTCCACGGCGTTGCACCAGCGGCACCGCACCGACTCGATCGTCTCACCGAGGACCTCGCGCTCCTCGACCTTCGGCTCCCCCGCCAGGTCGAGGTGGACGTACTCGACGACCTTGGACGAGCGGGTCACGTCGAACCGGGTGAGGTTGCCGCAGAGGGTGCAGCGCCACCGTGTCGAGGCAGTCGGCTGGGGGACCGTCATCGTGGCTCTTCGCCTTTCTTCCAGTGTCCGTGACGTGCCGGGCACCCCGGCACGTGTGGCACGTAACCCTACGGCCTGGCGGGTCCTCGCCGCCCGCCCGTCCACGGCGGCGAGGCGGTCTGTGCGGTTGCGTCCCCTTACGTCATGCTCTGTGTTCATGATCCGTGACTGGGGGGCGTCGGCCGCCAGAGCGCTGAGGCGCCCGTCGGCACCGGTGACCCACACCCTCATCGTCCTGTGCTGCGCGGTCTTCCTCATGGGGCCGGCCTCGGGGCTCGATCCGGCGTACGGGTCCGGGGAGGAGCTGCCGGCCGCGCAGCGGAGCTACTTCCGCCGCTGGGGCGTGATCCCCGCAGAACTGTTCGAAGGCCACCCCGGCGCCGCCCTCGCCCCCGCCACGGCCCTGTTCGTCCACGGCGGCTGGGTGCATCTGCTCGGCAACATGCTCTTCCTCCATGTCTTCGGGACGATGGCCGAGGCACGGATGGGCCGCCTGCAGTTCCTCCTGTTCTACGTCGGCTGCGGCTACCTGGCCCTGCTCGGGTACGCCGCCGTCCACATGGACTCCGAGCAGCCCGTGGTGGGGGCCTCGGGAGCCATCTCGGCGGTCCTCGGCGCGTTTCTCCTCCTGTTCCCCCGGGCGCGGGTGACCAGTCTGCTGCCGTTCCTGTTCTTCCTGCCGGTGCGCTTCCCGGCGTGGGTCGTGCTGCCGTTCTGGGCGGTGTCGCAGTGTCTGGCGGCGGTGCCCGCCTCCGACGGTCCCGGGGTGGCGTACCTGGCGCACCTGGTGGGCTTCGGGCTGGGCTTCTGCTGCGCGTGGGCGCGTTTCCAAGGGGCGACTACAGTGAGAGCCGCCCCAGCTCCGGCCCCCGAGGGAGAGAACCAGCCGTGATCACCGCGATCGTCCTCATCAAGACCAGCGTGGACCGGATCCCCGAGATCGCGGAGCAGATCGCCGCGCTGGACAGCGTCAGCGAGGTCTTCTCCGTCACCGGCACCTACGACCTGATCGCCATCGTGCGGGTCAGGCAGCACGAGGACCTGGCGGAGGTCATCCCGGGCCGGATCAGCAAGATCCCGGGCGTGGAGGGGACCGACACGCACGTGGCGTTCCGCGCGTACTCGCAGCACGACCTGGAGGCCGCGTTCGCGATCGGTCTGGACAGCTGAGGCGGCCACCGCGGTCGGGCGGCCGGATGCGTCGGAGATGAAGAGTTCTCCATCCGGGTTCCTTCGTGGATGCCACCGGCTTCAGCCAGGGGGAGGAAACGGAGTTCCTGCGGAGCAGAGCACGGGGGCTGGGACCCGCCGCCCGGGCGGATCCCAGTGCCCTGGCCCCGATGCTGTTACTGGCCGTGGTCGTCGTGGTCAGTACGGCGGCCCATCCGGTCCTGCAGTCCCGTTCCGCCCGTTCCTCGGCCCTGGTGCCGCTGGTGGTCGCGGCCTCCGTGGGCGTCGGGGTGAGCCCGGTCGCGGCGCCGAACTCCTCACCGACGCCACGGAACGCGCCCTGCGCATGATCGTCCTGGGCACCCGTCTGCCCGGTCCCGCCTCCGCCGGGCTCCGGCCCGCCGTCCCGGGCGGCCCGGCTCAGGCGGACGTGTCCGGTACGCAACGGCCGGCGACCGTGCGGTAGCTCCACCGGGCGCCGTCCCGCACGAGCTCCCTGACGGCGCGGACGAAGCGCTCCACGTGTTCGTCCGGTGTCCCCGCGCCGAAGCTGACGCGGATCGCGTCGAGGGGCCTCTCGCCGGACGCCGCCTCGGGCGCACCGCACTCGCCCGGGGTCCGCGGGTCACCGCCGAGCAGGGCGCGCAGCAGCGGGTGGGCGCAGAACAGCCCGTCCCGTACGCCGATGCCGTACTCGGCGGACAGGGCCGCGGCGAAGTGGGAGCTGTTCCAGCCGTCGACGACGAAGGAGAGCACTCCGACGCGCGGCGCGTCGTCCCCGAACAGGGACAGGAACCGCACCTCGGGCACGTCCGCGAGCCCGGCCCGCACCGTGCGGATCAGCCGCTCCTCGCGGGCGGCCAGCGCGTCGAACCCGGCCTCACGGAGCGCCTCGCAGGCCGAGGCGATGGCGTGGGCTCCGATGACGTTGGGCGAGCCCGCCTCGTGCCGGGCCGCGCCGTCGTGCCACCGGACGTCCAGCGCACCGTCCTCGCGCCGGGTGACGGTGCGGCTGGCGCCGCCGCCCGCGAGGTAGGGCTCGGCCTGGCGCAGCCAGTCGGCGCGGCCGGCCAGGACACCGGAGCCGAACGGCGCGTACAGCTTGTGCCCGGAGAAGGCCACCCAGTCGACGTCCAGGTCACGCACGCTCACCGCGCGGTGCGGGGCGAGCTGGGCGGCGTCCAGGACGATCCGGGCGCCGTGCGCGTGGGCGGCGGCGGCCAGCTCCCGTACGGGCCACAGCTCGCCGGTGACGTTGGAGGCACCGGTGACGCAGACCAGGGCCGGGCCGTGGGGCTCACGGTCGGCGAGGGCGTGCTCCAGGGACCGCACCGCCTGCTCCGGACTGTCCGGGGCGTCGAGGAGGGTGACGCGGGAACCGCCGCGCCAGGGCAGCAGCGAGGCGTGGTGCTCGGTCTCGAAGACGAAGACCCGGCAGTCGTCCGGGAGGGCGGCGGCGAGCAGATTGAGCGAGTCGGTGGTGGACCGGGTGAAGACCACCTGGTCGCCCTCCCGTCGCCCACCACCGCCCTTGCCGGACCGGGCTTCGCCCGGGCTGTCCTCGATGCGGCAGTCGAGGAACTCGGCGACGGTCCGGCGGGCGCTCTCGAAAAGGTCGGTGGAGAGTCGGGAGAGATGTCCCGCGCCCCGGTGGACGCTGCCGTAGTACGGCGCGTACGCGGCCACGTCGTCCCACACACGCTGGAGTGCGGGGGCGCTGGCGGCGTAGTCGAGCGCGGCGTGGCCGATCTCGCCGCCGGTGACGAGCGGGACGGCGACGTCGCGCCCCAGGACCGGCAGCAGCGCACCGCCGAACCGGTCGCCGGCGACGGCGGGGGCGGGGGTGACAGCGGAGACCGCGGGGACAGTGGCGGGGGCGGAGACGGCGGAGACGGACATGGGTGGACTCCCGTGGGGGCAGGCGGAATCACCACGCGAGCGCACACGGCTCGAGCGTGGGAGAGGCGAAAGGAGGGGTGCGGAGGCGGGGCTCTGCGGCCTCTTCGGGGCCGTCAGAAACGCCCTAGCGCATTCGCTGGTTCACCGGGAGGCTCCCTCGAACGACCAGGACCCCTGGTGTCTCCACTCGATCGAGTGCGAGGGGTCCGCGCTTGCCGCGAGCCCTGCTGCTCGCGGCCTGGTCCTCACCCGGGGCACCCCGCCACGGACGGAGGGTTGCCGGACAGCCGGCCGGGGCCTGATGGCTGTCGCTCATGACCTGGTCCCAGATCCTGCCACACGGTCCGCGACGCGCAAGGCGCGGTCCGGATCCTGGACGGTTCCGGACCGCGCCCCTGTCGCGTCGGATGCGGCCGGGCGGCGGCCGAACGGGGGCCGGCCGCCGCGGCGGTTCACGCGTTGCTGACCGCCACCCAGTGCTCCAGGACCCGCTTGGCGGCTCCCGAGTCGATGGACTCGGCGGCCTCGGCCATCCCCGCCCGGATCTGCTCCGCCAGGGTTCCGGCGCCCGGCTTCAGCGCCACCAGCGCCGCCGCCGAGTTCAGCAGCACCGCGTCCCGCACCGGGCCCCGCTCGCCGTCCAGCAGCCGCCGGGCGACCTCGGCGTTGTACGAGGCGTCGGCACCGCGCAGCGCCTCCAGCGGCACGGGCTCGATGCCGACGTCCCGCGGGTCGAAGTGCTCCTCGGTCACCTTGCCGTCCCGGACCACCCACACCCGCGAGGTGCCGGTGGTCGTCAGCTCGTCGAGGCCGTCGTCACCGCGGAACACCAGCGAGGAGTGACCGCGGTCGGCGAACACACCGGCCATGATCGGCGCCATCCTCGGGTCGGCGACCCCGACGGCCTGGGCCCGGACCCGGGCCGGGTTGGCCAGCGGGCCCAGGAAGTTGAACACCGTACGGATGCCCAGCTGTCCTCGCGCGGCGGCCACATGGCGCAGCGCCGGATGGAACTTCACCGCGAAGCAGAAGGTGATCCCGGCCTGCTCGGCGACCTCGGCGACCCGCCGCGGGGTCAGCTCCAGGTTGACGCCGAGCTTCTCCAGGACGTCGGAGGCACCGGACGCGGAGGAGGCGGCCCGGCTCCCGTGCTTGACGACCTTCGCCCCGGTGCCCGCGACGACGATCGAGGACATCGTGGAGATGTTCACCGTCTTGGCGCCGTCGCCACCGGTGCCGACGATGTCGACGGTCTCCCCCGGCACCTCGATCGCGATGGCGTGGTCGTACATCGCCCGGACGCAGCCGACGATCTCGTCGACCGTCTCTCCCTTGGCCCGCAGGGACACGGCGAACCCGGCGATCTGCGCGTCGGTGGCCTCACCGCGCATGATCAGGTCCATCGCCCAGGCCGTGTCGTCGGCGGACAGGTCGTGTCCGTCCAGCAGTCCGTTCAGCAGGACGGGCCAGGAGCGGTCCGCCGCGGTATTGCCTCCTGCGGGGGTCACAGCGCTCATCTGCCGCTCCTGGGTCGTAGACAGGTGTAAAGGGGGTTCGTCCCCCACCTTATCCAGCCCGGAGCACGGCGAAGGGCCCCCGTCCGGTCTGCGGACGGGGGCCCTTCGCCGTCGTGTGGCGACTTGGATGTCGTACGAGGTTCAGGTGATCAGTGGTGGCCGTGGCCGCTCGTGATCTCCTTGTACTCCTCGACGGTCGGCTTCGGGATCTGGGACCCCTCGCCGTAGTACTCCTTGCTGAGCTTGGCGCGCAGCCTCTCGGTCGGCTTCACCTTGCGCTCGACGCCGTTCTCGTCGACCAGCGGGCCGATCTCGACCGGCGCGTACTGGTGGTGCGCCGTGAGGGTGTGCAGCTGTTCCTGGCTGAGCGGCTCGTGGACCTCGATGAACTCACCGTGCGGCAGGCGCTTGATGATGCCCGACTCGCGGCCGTGCAGCACCTTGTCCTTGTCCCGGCGCTGCAGGCCGAGGCAGATCCGCCTGGTGACGATGAACGCGACGACCGGTCCCAGGAAGAACCCGATGCGGACGAACCAGGTGACCGCGTTGATCGAGAGGTTGAAGTGCGTGGCGACGATGTCGTTGCCACCACCGATCAACATGATCATGTACGCGGTGACCCAGGCGACACCGAAGGCCGTACGGGTCGGGGCGTTGCGCGGCCGGTCCAGGATGTGGTGTTCGCGCTTGTCCCCGGTGATCCAGGACTCGATGAACGGGTAGAGCGCGATCATCGCGAGGAAGACGCCGAACAGCGCCAGCGGGATGAAGACGCCCAGAACCAGCGTGTGACCCCAGAAGTTGACTTCCCATCCGGGCATGGCACGGACCAGGCCCTCGGCGAAGCCCATGTACCAGTCGGGCTGAGCCCCGGTGGAGACCATGTCCGGCCGGTAGGGACCGATGTTCCAGATCGCGTTGATCGACACGGTCGCCGAGATGATGGCCAGCACACCGAAGACCAGGAAGAAGAAGCCTCCGGCCTTGGCGATGTACACCGGCAGGAGCGGCATGCCCACGACGTTCTTGTTGGTCTTGCCGGGACCCGCGAACTGCGTGTGCTTGTGGTAGAAGACCAGGATCAGGTGCGCCACCACGAGGCCGAGCATGATGCCCGGCAGCAGCAGGATGTGGATCGAGTAGAACCGGGCGACGAAGTCCGTCCCCGGGAACTCCCCGCCGAACAGGAACATCGAGATGTACGTGCCGACGATCGGCACGGACAGGATCGCGCCCTGCGTGAAGCGGACACCGGTGCCGGAGAGCAGGTCGTCCGGGAGCGAGTAACCGGTGAAACCGGTGAACATGCCCAGGACGAACAGCAGGAAGCCGAACACCCAGTTGATCTCACGCGGCTTGCGGAACGCGCCGGTGAAGAACACGCGCATCATGTGCACGAACATGCCGGCGAGGAAGACGATCGCCGCCCAGTGGTGGATCTGCCGGATCAGCAGACCACCACGGATGTCGAAGCTGATGTCGAGCGTCGACTTGTACGCCTCACTCATCAGCTGTCCCTGCATCGGGACGTAACTGCCGTGGTACACCACCTCGTTCATCGACGGGTGGAAGAACAGCGTCAGATACACACCCGTGAGGATGATGATGATGAAGCTGTAGAGGCAGACCTCACCGAGCATGAACGACCAGTGGTCCGGGAAGATCTTGCGCATGTTGGCCTTGGCCAGGGAGTAGATCCCCAGCCGGCCGTCCGCCCAGTCGGCGACCCGTTCGCCGGCCGGCGCCTTCCCGCGGGAGCGGCCCGCGCCCGATGGGTTCGTGCTGCTGGTCGTGGTACTCATCCGCGCTCCCAGAATGCAGGACCGACGGGCTCGTCGAAGTCGCCGAGCGCTTCGAGGTAGCCCTCGTCGTTCACACCGATGCGCAGCTGCGGCAGGGCGTGTCCGGCGGGACCGAAGATCACCCGGGCGCCGTCGGCAAGGTCGAAGGTGGACTGGTGGCAGGGGCACAGCGCATGGTGCGTCTGCTGCTCGTACAGGGAGATCGGGCAACCGACATGGGTACAGATCTTCGAGTACGCGAGGATGCCCTGGTGCGACCACTCGAGCGACTGCTTGTCCTTGATGTTGTCCGGCTGGATGCGGACGAGCATCAGGGCGGCCTTGGCGATCTCGTTCATGAACCCGTGCTGGTCCTCCTCCAGGCCCTCGGGCTTGGCGAAGGTCAGCGAGCCCACGGCGATGTCGGACGGCCGCATGGGCTCGTTCGTGTTCATGTTGATGAGCAGCTTGCCCCTGGACCACAGGGTGTGGCGCAGCTTGTCCTCGGGCAGCGGCCCGAGGTCACGCAGCAGCACCACTCCGGAGAGCGGGAACAGGGCGAGCGCGCCGAACATCGTGTTGCGGATCAGCTTGCGCCGTCCGAGCGCCGACTCCTTGGCGCCCTGACGGAAGTCGTCCATGACCTTCTCGCGGACCTCGGGCGAGGCCGTGATCGGGTGCCGCTCGTCGGTGAGCTCCTGGTCCGACATCAGCGTGCGGGCCCAGTGGACCGCGCCGGCGCCGATGGTGAACAGGGCGATGCCGAGGGTCGTACCGAGCGCGAAGTTCAGCGCGCCGATCCGGCCGAGCGGGAAGATGAAGACGGACTTGTCGATCGGGATCGCCACGTACGAGGCGATGAAGGCGACGGTGGCCAGCATCGACACCGTGAACAGGAGGGCGACCGTACGCTCGGACCGCTTGGCGGCCCGCTCGTCGACGTCCTGGATCCGGGGCTCGTGCGGAGGCAGCCCGGGGTCGGCGAACGGGTTCTTCTCGTCCGCGACGCGGACCGCGCCGTGCGCGGCGCCCTGCTCCGCGGGCAGCTTCTCGTCGGGAGTCTCTTGGCTACTCATGACTTCCTGGCCTTTGCGGTCCGAGCGGCGACCCAGGCGGCGATCACGATCAGCCCGCCGAGTCCGAAGATCCATGCGAACAGACCTTCGGCGACCGGGCCGAGCCCGCCGAGCGCCAGGCCGCCGGGGCTCTCGGTGTCCTTGCCGTTGACCGCGTTCACGTAGGCGATGACGTCCTTCTTGTTCTGCTCCGACAGTGAACCGTCGGGGAAGGAGGGCATGTTCTGCGGGCCGGTCAGCATGGCCTCGTAGATGTGCTTGGGGTCCACGTTGTCGAGGCTCGGGGCGTACTTGCCGTGCGTGAGCGCACCGCCCTTGCCGGTGAAGTTGTGGCACTGCGCGCAGTTGTTGCGGAACAGCTCACCGCCCTTGGCGATGTCGGCGCCCTCGGGGCCGTACTGCTCCTCGGTGGGAATGGCCGGACCGGCACCCAGGGAGGCGATGTACGCCGCCAGCTGGTCGATCTCGGCCTGGTTGTAGACGGCCTTCTTCCGCGGGAGCTGCGCGCTCTGCGAGGTCGCGGCCGGCATGCGGCCGGTGGCCACCTGGAAGTCAACGGCCGCGGCGCCCACGCCCACCAGGCTGGGGCCGTCGGTGCTGCCCTGACCGCCGGTTCCGTGGCAGCTGGCGCAGCCGACGGCGTAGAGCTTCTTGCCCTCCTCGATGGCGAGGGACTGGGCGGTTTCGTCGGCCTGCGCCTTGCTCGCGGGTGCGAACACGGCGTACAGCCCCCCGGTGCATGCCAGCGCGAGGAGCAGAACGACGAGCGCCGCCAACGGGTGGCGTCGTCGTGCGGAGAGCTTTTTCACGGATTACCCCGGTGTCAGGATCTTCTGCGTCGATGCTTCTGGAGAGGTGCGCTCTTCGAGCGCGCGGATTCGAGCCCGCCTACTTGATCATGTAGATCGTGGCGAAGAGGCCGATCCAGACGACATCGACGAAATGCCAGTAGTAGGACACGACGATGGCCGCCGTCGCTTGGTCATGAGTGAACCTCCGAGCCGCGTAGGTCCGGCCGAGGACCAGCAGGAAGGCGAACAGGCCGCCCAGAACGTGCAGGCCGTGGAAGCCGGTGGTCAGATAGAAGACCGAGCCGTACGGGTCGGAGGAGATGGTCAGACCGTAGTGCTTGACCAACTCGGTGTATTCCAGGACCTGACCGCCGATGAAGACCGAGCCCATGATGAACGTGACGATGAACCACGCCCGGAGCTTCTTCACGTCACCGCGCTCGGCTGCGAACACGCCGAGCTGGCAGGTGAGTGAGGAGAGCACCAGGACCGTGGTGTTCGTCGCCGAGAACGGGAAGTTCAGGGTGTCGGCCTGCTTCGACCAGAAGTCGGGTCCGGTCACCGATCGCAGGGTGAAGTACATCGCGAAGAGGGCCGCGAAGAACATCAGCTCGGAACTCAGCCAGATGATGGTTCCGACGCTGGTGAGGTTCGGTCGGTTGACCGACGGGAGCGCGTGCCCGGTGTCTACTGTCGTTGCTGTCGCCACGCCGACATTATGTCGGTCGCTTATCCCGCCCTCACCCCGGGGGGTGCCGTTCGGTGTGTTCGCCCCTCCCGCAGGGCCCGGATGGCCCATCGAAGTGACGTCCGAACCAGTGTTGACAAGCTGTCCGAAGGGGTAGCATCCGCGCCATCGGCACGCGCGGTACCGACGATGCCGAGCCCCCTCAGAAGCGTGGAGGAACAATGCAGGCGACCGCCACGGTGCTGGTCTACAGCGACAACGCCAACACCCGGGAGCAGGTGCGGCTCGCCACCGGCCGGCGGCCGGCCCCGGACACGCCCGTCGTGGAGTTCCTGGAGTGCGCGACCGTCCCGGCCGTCCTCGAGGAGCTGGACCGGGGCGGCATCGACGTCTGCGTCCTGGACGGCGAGGCCACGCCCATGGGCGGCATGGGCGTGTGCCGGCAGATCAAGGACGAGATCTTCGAGTGCCCGCCGGTGCTGCTGCTCATGGGCCGTCCCCAGGACGCATGGCTGGCCACCTGGAGCCGTGCGGAGGCGGCTGTGACGCTGCCGGTGGAGCCGGTGGAGTTCGCCTCGGCCCTCGCCTCCCTGCTGCGGCAGAAGAGCGCCCTGAACGCCTGAACGCACGGCCCTCAGCGGCGCGGCGCTCGCGGTGGCTCGCGGCTCGGCGCTCGAGGTCAGGTCGGCTGCGGGCGCAGGCGCGCCTTCTCCTCCGGGGCGGGGCCTCCCGCGGCGCCGCCCGTCAGTGCGCTGCCCGCGCGCCAGTCGGTCCAGCTGAGGTTCCAGTCGCCGAAGCCGTTGCCGAACGGATCCATGTCGGCGCCGCCCGAGTTCACGACCGTGACCAGGTCGCCCCTGCGAACGGTGTTGTAGAACCACTCGGCCTCGCCGGTGCTCATGCCGACGCAGCCGTGGCTGACGTTGGCGTAGCCCTGGGAGCCGACGGACCAGGGGGCGGCGTGCACGTACTCGCCGCTCCAGGTCACCCGGGTGGCGAAGTGGACGGGCATGTCGTACGAATCGGCGGAGCCCTCGGCTATGCCGATGGTGCTGCTGCGCATCTGCACGGTGCGCTCCTTGCCGAGGACCACCTTGATGCCGTTGCGCGTCTCGAACCCGGGTTTGCCGGCGGTGACGGGGATCGTCCTGATCTGCTTGTCGCCCTTGTAGACCGTCAGCCGGTGCGACGCGACGTCGGTGACGGCTACGACGCGTTCGCCGGTCCTGATCGTCAGCGGTTCGGTCCTGCCGCCCCGGAGACGGTCGTTGATCCTGACGCCCTCCAGGGTGCTGCGCACCCGGACGGTGGCGTTCTCGGGCCAGTAGTCCTTCGGGCGGAAGTGGAGCTTCTTGTCGTCCACCCAGTGCCAGGAGCCCTCCACCGGGGGCGTGGAGGACACCTTCAGGCCGCGCTCCACGACGGCGCGCTGCGCGGGGTCCGCGACCGGCTCGGTCAGCTCGGCGGTGAGCGGCTGGCCGACGCCGTAGGTGCCCGCCTCGGGGCCGAAGGCGACGCCCAGGCTCTTGGTGGCGGGCTTGCCGGTGGTGAGGGCGAGGACCTTGCGGCCGGGAGCCCCGTCCACGCCCTCGGTGCTCACCCGGATCGTGTAGCTCGCGTCGGCGACGAGCGGGGAGGTGCTGTGCCAGCGGCTGCCGTCGGCGGCGAGTTCACCGGCCACGTGGCGGCCCTTGGTGTCCACGGCCGTGACGTCGGTGATGCGCCCGTCGGAGTCCTCGGCGACGACCTCCAGGGGGGTGTCCGGGTCGGCCGTCGCGCCCTCGGCGGTGGGGCCGTTGAAGGAGATCTGGTCCGCCGCGTCGTAGGGCTCGGCGGACAGCGGGTCGCCGACGGCGGAGCAACCGGCGACGCTCGCACCAAGGGCGATCACCAGCAGCGTGCAGCCGACGACGGTGCGGTTGCGCAGATCACGTCTCATGACCTCACGCTAGGGAGCCTCGTCAACTCCGGCGCGCCGGGCGACTCGAACGAGTGATTTTCGGCGTGGCAGACGCAGGGCCCGGACGCTCCTGACGGAGTGTCCGGGCCCTGCGTCGCGCGACATGTGCTACTGGGTGCGGTTCTCACCGTGGTAGTACTCGAAGGTCCAGCCCCAGATGCTGGCCAGGATCACCGGCATCGCGAAGAACATCAGCCACCAGCCGATGGCGATGGACAGGAAGGCGAGGGCACCGCCGATGCCCAGGAAGAGCGGCTGCCAGCTGTGCGGGCTGAAGAACCCGACCTCGCCGGCGTCGTCGGCGACGTCCGCCTCCTTGTTGTCCTGCGCGCCCACGTCGACCCGCCGGGCGGTGAAGCCCAGGTAGAAGCCGACCATGATGCTCAGGCCGAAGGCCAGGAAGAGGGCCGTGGTGCCGGCCGGCTCCTTCGACCACACGCCGTAGACGACCGCCACGACGAGCAGGAAGAGGCTCAGCCACATGAACATCTTGCCCTGGATCTTCACTTGCCGGCCTCCTTGCCGCCGGAGAGGACCTTCTCACCGTGACCGGCGTTCTCGAGCTGGTCGAGGGCGGCGATCTCCGGGTGGTGGAGGTCGAAGGCCGGGGATTCGGAGCGGATCCGCGGCAGGGTGAGGAAGTTGTGCCGCGGCGGCGGGCACGAGGTGGCCCACTCCAGGGAGCGGCCGTAGCCCCACGGGTCGTCGACCTCGATCTTC
>NZ_JBFAKH010000054.1:0-54796 GCF_040655635.1 Streptomyces sp. NPDC050388 | reverse complement strand
TGGGCGTCCAGGTGGTCGCCGAACCGGCCGAAGTCGTCGTCGTCGGCCTGGTCGTCGGCGGCGAGGTACTCCAGCTCCGCCTGGTGGGCGCACGCGCGAAGGGCACACGCCCGTTGCGGTGTCAGCAGGCCGCGGTCAGGCCGCGTCGGGGAGCCACAGGTCGGGGCCGAAGACCTCGTAGCTGATCTGCCGGGCGGGGACGCCGGCGCCCAGGAGCCCGCCCCGCACCGTGCGCATGAACGGCAGGGGGCCGCACAGGTACACCGACGCGTCCGCCGGGACGTCGATCCCGGCGAGGTCCATCAGGCCGCCGAGCGCGTCAGGCTCCTCGGCGCCCGGCCGCTCGTACCAGAAGACCGCGCGGGCGTCCGGCAGTTGCTCCACCAGGGACCGCACCTCGGCGCGCAGGGCGTGCTCGTCGGGCGAGGTGTCGGCGTGCAGCACCAGGACCCGGCGGGCCGAGCCCGTCGCGGCGAGCCGGGCGAGCATGCCCACCATGGGGGTGCAGCCGATACCGGCCGAGACCAGCACCAGCGGGGTGTCGGCCTCGTCCAGGGCCACGTCGCCGGCCGGCACGGACAGCGCGAGTTCGTCCCCCACGCAGGTCTGCGCGTGCAGCAGGTCGGACACCTCGCCGTCCGGTGCCCCCGCCTCGCCGGTGACGCGTTTGACGGTGATGCGGCGCAGGTCGCCCCCGGGGTCCGAGGAAAGGCTGTACTGACGCAGCTGGTGCACCCCGTCGGGCATCCGCAGCCGCACGCTCACGTACTGCCCGGCCCGTGCGGGCGGGGCGGGCTCGCCGTCGGCCGGGCGCAGCAGGAACGACACCACGTCGGGGGTCTCCTCGTGCCGTTCGACGACCGTCCACTGCCGCCATATCGCGCCCGGTTCGACCCCCGCCTCCTGGTAGAGACGGGCCTCCTGCCCGATGAGGGCACCGGCCATCAGCCAGTACACCTCGTCCCAGGCGGCGGCCACCTCGGGGGTGACGGCCTCGCCGAGCACCTCCGCGATCGCGCCGAACAGGTATTTGTGCACGATCGTGTACTGGTCGTCGGTGACCCCGACCGCGATGTGCTTGTGCGCGATCCGTGCCAGCAGGGCGTCCGGCCGGATGTCCGGGGCGGCGAGCAGCGCCTGCGCGAAACCGGCGATGGAACCGGCCAGTGCCCGGCGCTGAGCCCCATTGGCCTGGTTGCCCCGGTTGAACATGCCGTCCAGCAGCTCGGGGCGGTCGCGGAACATCGCGCCGTAGAAACGTGCGGTGATCTCGTCGAGCGCTCCGGCCACGGCGGGAAGGGTGACCCGGACCACTGCGGCAGATTCTTCGGACAGCATGAGGTCTCCCAACAGCGCGACGGAGTAAGAGGGTTGGGCCGCCGTTCCGGACCGGCGGCACCACCTGTATAGCAATCCGACATGAGGGTTTCCGTCGGTAACCGGCGAGGGCTGGGCATTGCGGGCCCGTCGGTCCGGGAGAAGGGGACCTTCGGCCCCGGGCCGACGAGCACCCAGCAGGGCCGATCGGCCCGGTCGCGGGGGACTCACGACGCTGTTCAGCAGCTTGCACGCACCGTGGGGGCGGCCGCGTCGAGCTCCGCGGGCAGCCGGGGAAGCAGTTCGAAGACGCCGGTGAGCCTGACGTGGTGGAGGACGCGCAGGAAGGAGGGCCTGTCCGTGATCAGCCGCAGCCGCCCGCCGCGGGCCAGCACCCGGTTGCGGGCGCGGCACAGCACGCCCAGCCCCGAGCAGTCGATGAAGGTCACGGCGCGCAGATCGAGCACCAGGTCGGGAACGGCGCGGTCGGTCAGTGCGTCCAGGCGCCGCGACAGAACGGGCGCGGTGCGCAGGTCGAGTTCACCGCGCGGGGTGACGACCGTCGTTCCGGCGACGATCCGTTCGGGCGGCTCCGCCACGGACCGGCTGGGGTTCTGGGGCATACCGTCCAGACAACCCGGAGCGGCGAGCCCGCCGGTAGGGCCGGCCGGCCCCAGCCGCAGCGGTCCACCGGGGCCGACCGGCACTGACCGGTGAGTACGGCCCCGGTGCGAGGACGGGGGCGAGCACCGGAACCGCCGGTATCGTGAGCGGAGCGACACCGCGGGGGATCGATGCCGCTCCTGCCCCGAGGATGGGCCGGCCGCGCGCCGTGGCACAGGTACCGATGGTCCCGGTGTCCCGGACCGACCGGCCTTGGCCGCGTCGCGCAGGACAACGGATGACCCGGGACGAAACGGGTCGCCCGAGGAAAGCAGGGCCGGTCGGCCCTGGCCGTCCGGCCCGTGATCGAGAAGGATCTCCCTGTGGAGGACCGGTCGGCCGACAGCCGGCGGCCGGTGGACAAGGGCCTGCAAGGGCCTGCAAGGACCGACAAGGACAAGGAGCGTCAGATGGCGGACAGCGAGCAACCCGGACCCGACCGGCCCGTCCGGGTCTTCCTGCTGGACGACCACGAGGTGGTCCGCCGCGGAGTGCACGACCTGCTCAACGACGAACCGGACATCACCGTGGTCGGCGAGGCCGCCACCGTTGAGCAGGCCTTGGTCCGCGTCCCCGCGCTCCGCCCCGACGTGGCGGTCCTCGACGTCCGCCTGCCCGACGGTGACGGTGTGACCGTCTGCCGCGAGCTGCGTTCGAAGATGCCCGACCTGGCCTGCCTGATGCTCACCTCGTTCGACGACGAGGAGGCCCTGCTGGACTCGATCATGGCGGGTGCCTCCGGCTATGTGCTGAAGCAGATCCAGGGCTCGGACCTGGTCGCGGCCGTGCGGACGGTCGCCTCGGGACAGTCCCTGCTCGACCCGAGCGCCACCACCCGCCTGATGGCCCGGCTGCGGCAGCAACAGGAGGAGCCGGAGGAGGAGCAGGACGCCCTCCCGGGACTGACCGAACGCGAGCGGGAGATCCTCGCGCTGATCGGTGAGGGGCTGACCAACCGGCAGATCGGCCAGCGGCTGTATCTCGCGGAGAAGACGGTGAAGAACCACATCTCCCGGCTGCTGGCCAAGCTCGGGGTGGAACGCCGTATCCAGGCCGCCGTGATCGCCACCCAGGCCCAGGACCGGCTGCGGCGCACGGACCGCTGACGCCGGGTGCGGCATCGGTGGGACGTGACCGTGCCGAGCCCGTTACCGTGGCACCTGCCGGGGGCACATTCCCGGTGGGGCGAGCGAACGGGAGGACCACGGGTGGAGAGCTCCGAGCGGGACGGGGACGCCCGTCTTCGGCTGCCGCAGCTGCGGCTGGACGAGTTGCTGGAGGAGCTCCAGGCCCGGATCGACGCGGCCCGCGGCACGCGTGACCGGGTGCACAGCCTGCTGGAGGCCGTCCTCGAGGTGGGGCGCGAGCTCGACCTGAAGCAGGTCCTGCACAGCATCGTCGACGCCGCGGCGGTGCTGGTGGACGCGGAGTACGCCGCCCTCGGCGTGATCGGCCCCGACGGCAGACGACTGTCGGCCTTCCACACCGTCGGCGTCAGCGACGAAGGGATCGCTCGCATCGGCCACTTCCCCGAGGGGCACGGCATCCTCGGGGAACTGATCCGCCACCCCGAACCGCTGCGGCTGGCCAAGCTCTCCGACCACCCCGCCTCCTACGGGTTCCCGCCCCATCACCCGCCGATGAACAGCTTTCTCGGCGTCCCCATCCGGGTCCGTGACCAGATCTTCGGCAACCTGTACCTCACCGAGAAGCGCGCCGGGGCGAAGTTCGACGAGGAGGACGAGTCGGTCCTGTCGACCCTGGCCGTCGCCGCCGGCGTGGCCATCGACAACGCCCGGCTCTACGAGGAGTCCCGGCTGCGGGAGCGGTGGCTGCAGGCGAACACGGAGATCACCCACGCCCTGATGTCCGGCAGCGGCGGCAGCGAGGCCCTCCTGCTGATCGCCGAACGCGCCAGGGAGATCACCGGCGCCGCGCTCGCCGAGGTGGCGGTGCCGATGGAGGGCACCGGATCACTGACCGTGGAACTCGCCATCGGCCAGGAGGCGGACGCCCACCGCGGGCTCGTCGTCCCCGTCGACGACAGTCTGCTGGGCCGGGCGTTCACCAGCGCCGCCCCCGTCACCAGCCCGGACGTCTCCAGCGACGAGCGGGTCTCGTCCGGACCACGGAGCTTCGCCGGACTGGGACCGGCGGTGGCGGTGCCCGTCGGATCGGGCGACGGTGTCCGGGGCATCGTCCTGCTGGTGCGGGCCACCGGCGCCGGCGAGTTCTCGGAGAAGGAGATCGAGCCACTGCAGGGCTTCGCCGCGCAGGCGGCCGTGGCGATGGAACTGGCGGAGCGGCGCCGCGACGCCGAGCAGATCGCCGTGCTCGAGGACCGGGACCGGATCGCCCGGGACCTGCACGACCTGGCGATCCAGCGGCTGTTCGCCACCGGGATGACGCTGCAGAGCGCCGGCCGCTTCATCGAGCACAAGGAGGCCTCGGAGCGGGTCGCCCGGGCGGTGGACGACCTGGACGAGACCATAAAGATCATCAGGTCGACCATCTTCGGTCTGCGCGCGCACGACACCGCGTCCGGGACCGGTCTGCGGGCCCGCGTCGTGCGGGTGGTCGGCGAGGCGGCTCCCCTGCTCGGCTTCGCCCCCAGCGTGCGGATGGAGGGCCTGGTCGACACCCATGTGTCGAAGGAGACAGCCGACCACGTGGTGGCCGTCCTGTCCGAGTCCCTGACCAACATCGTCCGGCACGCGCGCGCCGACCGCGCCCAGGTGGCCCTCGAGACCGACGGCCGCGAGGTGCGGCTGACGGTCTCCGACAACGGTGTGGGCATCCCGGCCGGCGGCCGCCGCAGCGGACTGCGCAACATGGCGGAGCGCGCCGCGCAACTCGGGGGCGAGCTGGAGATCGACAGTTCCGCGGACCGGGGCACCACCCTGGTGTGGCGCGCGCCCGTACGGGAGAGTTAGGACCTGTCCGGCCGTGTGTGGCCGGCCCGGGGCTGGGTACCCCGTGCCGAACCACCGGGGCTCTCCGCTGGGCCGACCGCGGAAGGAGCGTCGTTGTGACGGGCTGGACCTGGGAGTACGAGGGGTACGACGCCGCCGAGGCGCGCCTGCGGGAGTCGCTGTGCACGCTCGGCAACGGCTACTTCGCCACCCGGGGAGCGCTGCCGGAGTGCACCGCCGACGAGGTGCACTACCCGGGCACCTACAAGGCCGGCTGCTACGACCGGCTCACCTCGGAGGTCGCCGGGCGGCAGGTGGAGAACGAGGACCTCGTCAACCTCCCCAACTGGCTGCCGCTGCGCTTCCGGCTGCCCGGCGGCACCTGGCTCACCCCCGACACCGCGACCGTGCTCGACCACCACGAGACCCTGCGGATGGCCTCCGGGCTGCTGGAGCGGCTGACCCGGTACGACTTGGGCGACGGCCGGGTGCTGAGGGTCCGCCAGGAACGGCTGGTGCACATGGCCGACCCCCATCTGGCCGCACTGCGCACCGAGTTCACGGGGGAGCAGCACTTCGGCGCCCTCGAGGTCGAGGCGGCGCTCGACGGCGACGTCACCAACGCGGGAGTGACACGCTACCGGGACCTGGACGGCCGGCATCTGACCCATGTGCACAGCGGCAGCTCGGCGCCGGACACGGTGTGGCTGTCCTGCCGCACCCGTACCTCGGACATCCTGATCGCCTTCGCCTCCCGGCTGCTGTCCGAGGCGCCCACCGCGATCCGCAGGGAGGACCGACGTGCCGTCCAGTCGACCCGTCTGCACCTGGCCCCGGGCCACACGGCGACCGTGGACAAGATCGTCGCCCTCCACACCTCGCGCGACCCGGCCATCAGTGACCCCTTGCACGCCGCCGTCGACCGGGTGGACCGTGTCCCCGCCTACGACGAGCTGCTGGAGTCCCACCGGACGGCCTGGGGCCAGCTGTGGCGCCGGGGCGAACTGGACGTCCCCGGCGAGGCCGGCAGCATTCTGCGTCTGCATCTCTTCCATGTGCTCCAGACCCTCTCCCCGCACACCGCCGACCTGGACGTCGGGGTGCCGGCCAGGGGACTGCACGGCGAGGCCTACCGCGGACACGTCTTCTGGGACGAGCTGTTCGTGCTGCCCTACCTCAACCTGCACTTCCCCGAGGTCTCCCACGCCCTGCTGCACTACCGGCACCGCCGACTGGGCCGGGCCCTCAACGCTGCCCGGGACGTCGGACGCAGAGGGGCGATGTTCCCCTGGCAGAGCGGCAGCGACGGCCGGGAGGAGGCCCAACAGCTCCACCTCAACCCGCGGTCGGGCCGCTGGGTGCCCGACCACTCCCACCTTCAGCACCATGTGGGCTCGGCGATCGCGTACAACGTGTGGCAGTACTGCGAGGCCAGCGGCGACACCGAGTTCCTGCACACCAAGGGCGCCGAACTGCTGCTGCAGATCTCCCGCTTCTGGGCGGACGCCGCCGCCTGGGACCCGCTGCTGGGCCGGCACCGGATCAAGGGTGTGGTCGGCCCCGACGAGTACCACGACGCCTATCCCGACGCGGCCGAGCCCGGACTGGACGACAACGCGTACACGAACGTGACCGCTGCCTGGGTGCTCGCCCACACCCTCGACGTGCTGCGCGACCTGCCCGAGCCGCGACGGCGGGAACTCGACGAGCGCACGGGCCTGGACGGAAGCGAACTGGAGAAGTGGGAGGAGGTCTCCCGCACCCTGCACGTGCCCTTCCACGACGGGGTCATCAGCCAGTTCGAGGGGTACGGAAAGCTCGCCGAGCTCGACTGGCAGGACTACCGGCGGCGTTACGACGACATCCGGCGGCTGGACCGGATCCTGGAGGCCGAGGGCGACAGCGTCAACCGCTACCGGGCCTCGAAGCAGGCGGACGTCCTGATGCTCGGCTATCTGTTCGCCCCGGCCGAACTACAGGGCCTGTTCCGCCGGTTGGGGCATGAGTTGGACGAGGCGACCTGGCGGCTCACGGTGGACCACTACCTGCACCGCACCAGCCACGGCTCCACCCTCAGCGGCCTCGTCCACGGCTGGGTGCTGGCCCGGGAGCGGCGCGCCGAGGCCTGGACGTTCTGCCAGGAGGCACTTCGCGGGGACATCGCCGACATCCAGGGCGGCACCACCGGTGAGGGCATTCACCTCGGAGCCATGGCCGGCACCCTCGACCTGGTCCAGCGCGGACTGCCCGGGTTGGAGACCCGGGGCGGCGCCCTGCGGCTGGACCCGGTGCCCCTGCCGGAGCTGTCCTCCTACGGCTTCACCCTGCGCTACCACGGCCACTGGGGTGTCCGGCTGAGGCTGGAACGCGGCCTGCTGGAGATCGCCGTGCCGGCCTCCGGCCCCGCCCCGATCGACGTGCGCCTCCCGGACCGCACGGCCCGCCTCCACCCGGGGGAGACGGGCCGCCTACCGCTCATGGAATGACGGTCCGGCGGGGACGGTCACTTGTGGAAGCTGATGTACCCGTCGCCGTCCCGGTCGGAGCCGCGCTTCGTGTACGAGTGCACGTCGGCGCGGCTGCCCGTGGGCTTGACCAGGTAGATCGTGTCCTTGTCGTTGTTCCAGATGAAGTTTCAGTTGTCGCGGTAGACGACGTTGTTCTTGTCGGAGTCGTTGCCGTGGCCGCCGCGCAGCTTCACGTGGTCGCGGGGCTCGAGGTAGTGGTTGGCGGTGAAGACGAACCGGTTCCCGGCGGCGTCCTTGACCAGGTACCCCTTGAGGTTCACGGTCTTCGTCGACGAGTAGTTCTTGATCGTCAGGTACTCCTGGTGCGTGTTGCCCGTGGAGCACTTGTTGGAGTCGCGCCCCGGAGCGTCGTACTGGACGCCGCGCACCTTGAGCGCGGAGGTGTACTCGGCGGCGTGCGCCGGAACGGCCGTCAGCATGGCCAGGGCGCTCGCGGCGGCGGTGGTGGCGACGGCAGCGGTGCGTATACGCATGAACTCATCCCCCTGCATGACCTTTGTGTGAAGGTCATATGGTGATCCAGTGGAGGCTGGATCGTACACAACTTCGATTGCTGTCACGTCAGGGGGGTACCGGCGGGCGCCGGCGGTTGCTCGCCGACCCCGTGGAAAGCGGAGTGCCCGTCCGGTCCCTCGAGGGACCGGACGGGCACTCCGCCGTACGTTCGGTGCCGGCGGCCCGGCTCTCAGTTCATGCGCCGCTCTCCCGCAGCATGTCCTCGCGCTCCACGAGCTTCACCCGCTCGCGTCCCTGCGGCTCGCCCAGCGCCTTCTCCGCGGCGTCCAGCCGGTACCAGCCGTCCCAGGTGGTGTAGCGGACGGCGCGCTCGGCGAGGAACGCGTCCACGGCCTCCGGGGCGGGCGACGTCGGCGTCGACAGCCGGCCGTTGGCGAAGTCGTCCAGCAGGTTCGCCACCGTCTCGTTGGCGTCGCCCTTGGTGTGGCCGATCAGGCCCACCGGGCCGCGACGGATCCACCCGGTGACATAGGTGGACGTCAGGTGCTCGCCGTTCTCCTGCATGACCCGGCCGCCCTCGTCCGGAACGGTGCCGGAGTCGATGTCCCAGGGCAGCTTGGGGAGCTTGTCGGACAGGTAGCCCACCGCGCGGTAGACCGCGCTGACGTCCCAGTCCTTGAACTCGCCGGTGCCCTTGACGTTGCCGGTGCCGTCCAGCTCCGTGCGCTCGGTGCGCAGACCGACCACCTTGCCGTCCTCGCCGAGGATCTCGGACGGCGACTCGAAGAAGTGCAGGAACAGCTTGTGCGGACGGTCGCCCGCGTCGCGGATCGCCCACTTCTCCAGGGTCTTGGCGACCATGTCAACCTGCTTGTTGCCGCGCCGGGTCGCGATCGAGCCCTCGTCGTAGTCGATGTCCTCGGGGTCGACGATCACCTCGATGCTGGGGGAGTGGTCCAGCTCCCTCAGCTCCATCGGGCTGAACTTCGCCTGCGCCGGGCCGCGACGGCCGAAGACGTGGATCTCCCGCGCCCTGTTGGCCTTCAGCCCTTCGTGGACGTTCGGCGGGATCTCCGTCGGCAGCAGTTCGTCCGCCGTCTTGGCCAGGATGCGGGCGACGTCGAGGGCGACGTTGCCGACGCCGAGCACGGCGACCTTCTCCGCCTCGAGCGGCCAGGTGCGCGGCACGTCCGGATGACCGTCGTACCAGGAGACGAAGTCGGCCGCGCCGTACGAGCCGTCGAGGTCGATCCCCGGGACGGACATCGCCCGGTCGGCGGTCGCGCCGGTGGCGAAGATCACAGCGTCGTAGAACGCGCGCAGGTCGTCGAGATGGATGTCCGCGCCGTAGTCCACATTGCCGAACAGTCGGATCTGCGGCTTGTCGAGCACCTGGTGCAGGGCCGTGATGATGCCCTTGATCCGCGGGTGGTCGGGAGCGACGCCGTACCGGATCAGACCGAACGGCGCCGGCATGCGCTCGAAGATGTCGATGGAGACGCCCGGTTCGGCGGCCACGTCGGACTTGAGCAGGGCGTCGGCGGCGTAGATCCCGGCGGGGCCGGATCCTACGACGGCTACCCGCAGGGGGCGGGGCATGGGCAGGTTCCCTTCGAGCGATGACAAGAGCCTCACTCGATCCTAAACAAAGGCTTGCCTTACCTGGTACGCGGGTCCGGTCTATGGGCACATAAGCGGCCCTTATGGCTTCTCGAGGCCTCTTCCGTGGTTTCCGGCACCGACCCCGTGGTCACGGAATGGACTGCTCCGCCCAGATGACCTTACCGGTCGGCAGATAGCGGGTGCCCCAGCGCTCCGCCAGCTGCGCCACCAGGAACAAGCCGCGCCCGCCCTCGTCGGTCATGGTCGCGTACCGCAGGTGCGGCGAGGTGCTGCTGCTGTCGAAGACCTCGCAGATCAGATGGCGGTCCCGCAGCATCCGCACCTCGATGGGACCGCCGCCGTAACGGATCGCGTTGGTGACCAGCTCGCTCAGGATCAGCTCCGTGCTGAAGGAGAGGTCCTCCAGGCCCCACTCGGCCAGCTTCCGGGTGACCGCGGCGCGCACCTCGGCGACGGCCGCCGGTTCGGAGGGCACCGGCCACTGGGCGATCCGGTCCGCGGCGAGCGCCCGGGTACGGGCCACCAGCAGGGCGATGTCGTCCCGTGCCCTGGCCGGACTCCGGGACTCCAGCACGGCCCGGCAGGTGTCCTCGGGGGAGTCCCCGGCCCGCGCCAGCGCCTCGCGCAGCAGCTCCAGACCGACGTCGATGTCGTGCTGCCGGTCCTCGACCAGTCCGTCGGTGTACAGGACGAGACGACTGCCCTCCGCCGGCTCCAGCTCGGCCGTCTCGAACGGCAGCCCGCCCAGTCCCAGGGGCGGGCCGGCGGGCACGTCCACGAATTCCACGGTGCCGTCCGGATGGATCAGCGCGGGTGGCGGATGGCCCGCGCGGGCGACCTCGCACTTGCGGGTGACCGGGTCGTAGACGGCGTACAGACAGGTCGCCCCGGTCACCGGGGCGCTGCGCGCGTCCTCCGTCTCGTCCGAGTCGATGCGGCCGACCAACTCGTCCAGCAGGCCCAGCAACTCGTCGGGCGGCAGGTCGAGCGCGGAGAAGTTGTGCACCGCCGTGCGCAGTCGCCCCATGGTGGCCGCGGCGTGCAGCCCGTGCCCGACGACATCGCCGACCACCAGCGCGACCCGCGCCCCGGACAGCGGCAGGACGTCGAACCAGTCACCGCCCACCCCGGCCTGGGCGGGCAGATAGCGGTAGGCGATGTCCAGGGCGCTCTGCTCGGGCAGGCTGCGGGGCAGCAGGCTGCGCTGGAGCGTGACCGCCATGCTGTGCTCGCGCGTGTAGCGGCGGGCGTTGTCGATGGACACCGCGGCCCGTGCGACCAGTTCCTCCGCCAGGGCCAGCTCGTCCTCGTCGAACGGCTCGGGCTTCTCGGAACGCCAGAAGCCGACCACGCCCAACAGCAGGGAGCCGGCTTGCAGCGGCACGGTGATCAGCGAGTGGATGCCGTACTCCACGACCTGCCTGGAGCGCTCCGTGTCCTGCGCCCGCCACCCGGGGGCCTCACTCAGCCGGGGCACGACGATCGGCCGGCCGGTGGCGAGGCTGCGGCCCTGCGGGGACGACTCGACGAACCCGGTCCGGGTGCCCACCGGGTAGAGCGGGGCGTCCTCGCGGACGCCGGCCATCGCCGTGCGGCGCACCGGGCCCGCCCCGTCCGGCTGACCGCCGTCCAGCACCGTCTCGAACAGGTCCACCGTGGTGAAGTCCGCGAACCGCGGTACGGCGAGTTCCGTCAGCTCCTCGGCCGTGCGGGTGATGTCCAGGCTGGTCCCGATGCCCACACCGGCGTCGTAGAGCATGTCGAGCCGCTCCCGCGCGGCTTCGGCCCGGCCGGACAGGGCACGCAGTTCGGTGGAGTCGCGGACCGTGGCGACGCTGCCGGGCGGCCCCCCGGCGCGGTCGGTGGAGCGCTGGTTGACGGCCAGCAGCCGGCCGCCGACCCGATGCACCTCGTCCGTGGCGACGCGCCCCGAGGACAGCAGGTCGGCGGTGCCGGGGTCGAGGGGGAGGTCGCGCACATGGCGGCCCTCCGCGTCCTCGGGCAGACCGAGCAGCCGGTGCGCCTCGTCATTGGCGAGCAGCAGGGTGCCGTCGCCGGCGAGGATGACCACGCCTTCCCGCACCGCGTGCAGCACCGCGTCGTGATGTTCGTACATCCGGGTCATCTCGTGCGGGCCCAGTCCGTGGGTCTGCCGCAGCAGGCGCCTGCTGATCAGGGCCGCGCCCGCGGTGGCCAGCACGAGCGCGGCGCCCCCGGTGGCCAGCACCAGCGGCAGCTGGTCGTCGACGGCGCCCCCGACGTGCTCGATCGTGATCCCCGCCGAGACCAGGCCCACGACGACGCCGTCGGGGCGGGTCACCGGCACCACGGCCTGGACGAGGGGACCGAGGGTGCCCGTGATCTCCTCGGTGACCGGCCGTCCGGCCAGCGCGGGCTGCAGGGCGCCGACGAACTTCTTGCCGATACGGTCCGTCCGGGGGTGGGTGTAGCGGATGCCCTTGGTGTTCATGACGACGACGAAGTCGACCTTCGCCTGCCTGCGGATGGCTTCCGCGCGCGGCTGGAGCAGGAGAGTGGGGTCGGGGGACCTGAGCGCGTCGACGATGCCGGGCGAGTGGGCGAGTGTCTCCGCGACGGCGAGCGAACGGCTGCGGGCCTCCTGAGTGCTGTCGTGTTTCACCTGCAGCACCAGGGCGATCACGGCCGACACGACCAGCAGCAGCACGATCACGACATGCAGGATGAACACCTGCCCCGCGACGCTGCGTACGCTCAGCACCGACCGGAGCCACGCCGGTGGGTGCCACCGCGAACCGTCGTCTGCCTGCCGTTGCCGACGTATGGGGGCCGTGGTGCTGGGCCGCTGGGGCGACCGGGCCTGGGATCGACCCATCAGTCGGACCATGTGCCGAGTTTAACTACAGGCCCCGATGGCGTGTCTGGGACGGGCAACGGCCGTTCGCGGCGGGACCGCCGCGCGCCGCCACCCGCCTGAAGTGCCGCTTCTTGGGCCGGACCGGCACTGACGCGGTCCGGCCCCGGCAACCCGCCATCGGATGTGCCCGAGGGCCGCGCGACCGGCGGTGCGTTTCCGGTCGCGCGGCCCTCTCCCCGTGCCACTCACCCCTCGGCGCTCGTCCCCCAGGCGCTCGGAGGGGCTCATTCGGCCAGCGCGCGGGCCAGCTCGGTCGTGGCACGGGCGATCTTGGTGTCCCGGTCGGCCATCAGACGGTTCAGGTCGCCCCGCCGGGCACGCACCGCCTGCCGGGCGGCCCGCTCCCACACGACCGGGTTCTCGCGGTGATTGAGCAGCTTGGGATACGCGGCGGCGGTGCTCTCCCACTGCCGGGCATCGGCGATCGCCTTGAGCAGCCGGATGATCTCGGCGCGGCAGGTGACGCGCGGCAGCTGCGCCAGCTCCCAGAGGAAGGGGACGGTGGCGGCCGTCGCCTGCTCCACCACGAAGCCGTACTGGCAGATCCGTTTCCGCAGATCGGCCAGAGCGGACCGGGCCGTCTCGGCGTCCCCCCCAGGCGATGCCGTTGAGCAGCAGGGGGATGGCCGCCGCCGACCCGGTGGAGTCCTGGATGTCGCGCCACGGCACCCGGGACAGTGACATGAGTGGTGCCGTACGTGCCATTCCGGCCGGGGACGTCTGGCGCACAGGGCGCTCGCTGCCCGGGTGTTCCGTCGAAGCGCTGCGCATCGCGTGGGTGCCTTTCCGCGGCGGTCGTGTCGAGTGGGGGGGCTGGTCAGAGGGGCGGCCGGGTCGACAACCGGGTCCGGACCGCCTTGCCCGTCGAAGGAGCGGGAGCCCGACTCCACGCCTCGGACAGGCCGTCGTCGCAGCGCCCGCTCGCGGTGGCCGGGCAGCGGCCACCCGTCCGAACCGCGATCCCGGTACTCGACCCGATCACTTGGTGCACAGGTGATGACATGCCGTCTCCCCGATGCGACGTCAGGACAGGGCGCCGACAAGGGGGTTGACGCCACGGCTATTATCCACGCTGAGAGTGATCGTGTGCAATTGCACGAGAAATTGCGTGAAGTTTTTTGCGGCGTGGCGGATCGGGCGGCGACCGGGCCCGGCTCCGTCCCGCGTGAACGGCCGGGCCCCGTCCGGCGATACCCGTGAACAGCGAGGAGACTGCGGTGCCAGGAGTGCGGAACGGAGTGCGGGCGAGTTCCTTGGACGCCTGCTGGATCAAGAGCCGGCACAGCAATGCCGAGGGCAACTGCGTCGAGGTGGCCCCGCTGAGCGACGGCGACGTGGCGATGCGCAACTCCCGCGACCCCGACGGGCCCGCGCTGGTCTACACGACCGCGGAGCTGGCGGCATTCCTGGCCGGGGCGAGGGACGGCGAGTTCGACCACCTGGTCCGAGCGCTTCGGAGCCCGGCGCCGGGGCAGTGAAGCGGAGCTCAACTCCCCACTTCCGCAGGGCTTCTGTGGGTGGACGCACTGGGCAGAGTTAGGTGCGATAGTGTGAATCGCCCTTGTGTCGGTCTGCTGGGAGTCAGGATGTCCGCCGCCTCGCATCGCATCTCCCGTCTGGAACCCTATCTGGACCGCCCCGAGCCGGCCCCGACCTTGCTGAAGATGCTGGTCGGTGTGCAGCTGGCGGGTTTCCGCGAGGACGCCGGGCTGGCCCAGGACCAGGCGGCGCGTTCCGTCGGCTTCAGCGCGGCGAAGTTGTCCCGCATCGAGTCCGGCAAGGGGCGCCGCCCGCCCACCGAGAGCGACGTCCGGGCGCTGCTGGAGCTGTACGGCACCGACGACTACGAGATCTCGGTGCTCCTCAAACTGCTCCGGCGGGCCGGGGATCCGGGCTGGTGGCAGCGGTACGACAAGCGGCTGATGCCCGAGTGGTTCGACCGGCTGGTCGGACTGCAGGAGGCTGCCGCCACCATCCGTACCTTCGAGATCCAGTACGTTCCCGGCCTGTTGCAGACGGCCGCCTACACCCGCGCGGTGGTGGAGCGCGGTCTGCCCAACGCCCCGGCCGAAGAGGTGCGGCGCCGTGTGGAGCTGCGCATGCGGCGGGCGGAGTTGCTGCTGCGCGAGGGGGCCCCGCAGCTGTGGGCGGTCATCGACGAGTCGGTTCTGCTGCGTGTGCTGGGCAGCGTCGAGGTGATGCGCGAGCAGCTCGAACACCTCGCGCGGATGGCGGAGCGCCCCAACGTCACGGTGCAGATCGTGCCGTTGGACGTGACCAACGCGTCGGCTCCCGCCATCCCGGTGACGTACCTGCGCTTCGACGGTCTGGACCTGCCCGACGTGGTCTACCTGGAGCACATCAAGAGCGCCAACTTCCTCGAGGACCGTGACGAGACGGAGGAGTACCGGATCGCACTGGACCGCCTCGCCGACGAGGCCCTGCGGCCCCGTGAGTCCCTGGACCTGCTGCGCACCACGATGGAGGACCGCTACCCCTCGCCCCGCTCCGCCCCGCACGCCGGGGCATAGCGGTCCCGCACGGCGCGACCGACGCGGAACGCACGACGCCCCTCGCGCGATCCCGGTGATCCGGGTCCGGCGAGGGGCGTCGACGTGCCGGGGCCGACGTGCCGTGGCCTACAGCGGGATCCGTCCCACGCCCCCGAACTCGATCCACTCCTGGGTGAGCTGACGAGGCGCCACCTCGGTGTCCGGACGCCAGGTGGAGACCTCCACCAGGCCCGGCTCCAGGATCTCCAGGCCTTCGAAGTACGACTCGACGTCGCTCTCCTGCCGCACCCGGCCCCAGTGCCCCTGGGTCACCTGGTCCATGAACTCCGTGACGGACTTGCGGACTTCGGCGTCCTCGCTGACCAGCTGGCACATCACCAGGAAGCTGCCCGGTGCGAGCCGTTCACGGACCCGGCGGGCCACGGCGAGCGGGCCGTCGGTGTCGCTGTCCGGGATGCAGTGGAACACGGAGTTGAACAGCACGCAGACCGGCTGCGAGAAGTCGATCAGGCGCTGCGTCTCGGCGTGGCCGAAGATCTCGTCGGTCTCCCGCATGTCGGCCTGTATGACCACGGTGCGCTCGTCCTGCTCCAGCAGGGCGCGCCCGTGCACCAGCACCATCGGGTCGTTGTCGACGTACACCACGTGGGTGGTCGGGTCGATGCGCTGGGCGACCTGGTGGACGTTCTCCTGGGTGGGCAGACCGGAACCGTGGTCGAGGTACTGCCGGATCCCGTACTTCTGCGTGAGGACCCGGACCACGCGCTGGAGGAAGCGCCGGTTGTTCAGGGCCAGGCGGCGCGTGCTGGGCACCACCTTGTCGAGCTCTTCCACGGCGGCACGGTCGGCCGAGTAGTTGTCCTTGCCGCCCAGGTAGTAGTCGTACATGCGTGCGGCCGTTGGCACTGTTGCGTCGATCTCGGTGGACAACTGCTTACCGGCGTGCATCGTTCCCCCTGCGGAGTGCCAACTGGACTGGCTGGACAGGGAGTCATCCTAGGGAGCGCCGCGCGGCTCGGACCACCCCATGGGCGAACAAGACCCCGAAGGAATGGTGGAGTTGCCCCTGCCGATGCCCGGAGTCACCGCGCGTGTGCCGGTATCACGTGTTTCCTCCCGCCGTTGTGGCGTGAGGGAGGCGGCCGACCGCCCCGGCGCGGGCCTGCCGGGGCGCCGCAGGAGAAGTGTGACCGCAGGAGAAGTATGAATTGCATGCATCTTACGGCATGTAAAACATTCACTTGCTGGATGTGAAGATCACCATTTCACTGGGGGCATGGCCACTCCACCCACCTCCGGTATCGACCTCTTCGCGGACGAGGTCGTGCTCGATCCCTACCCCGCTTACGCCGAACTGCGGGAACAGGGCCCTGTCGTCCACCTTCGGAAGAACGATGTCTACGCGCTGACACGGTACGACGTCATCCGTGACGCACTCGCGGACTGGGAGTCGTTCTCCTCGACCTCGATCGCCTTCAACCCGATGGCCAACGAGGCCCTCACCGGCACCTCGCTCGCGTCCGACCCGCCGGTGCACACCCAGCTGCGCGCCACGCTCACCGAGAACCTCTCCCCGCGGGCACTGCGTGGTCTCAAGGGCGGGATCGAGAGGAAGGCGGACGCTCTCGTCGCCGAGCTCGTCGCGACGGGTTCCTTCGAGGCGATCGACGCCCTCGCCCGTGCCTTCCCGCTGGAGGTCGTCGCGGACCTGATCGGCTTCACGGGCCACGTGCGCGACAACATGCTGCGCTGGGGACAGGCCGCCATGCAGGTCCTCGGCCCGATGAACCAGCGCACGGCCGAGAACTTCCCCATCGCCGGCGAGCTCTACGGATGGTGCTCCGAGGTCAAGGCCGGCGACCTGGTCGAGGGCTCCGTGGGCCGCGGCATCTTCGAGGCCGAGGCGCGCGGCGCCATTCCGCCGGACACGGCCGGCCACATCATCCACCAGTACCTTGGCGCCGGTGTCGACACCACCATCGCGGCGATCGGCAACATCGTCGCCCTCTTCGCCGAGCACCCCGACCAGCTCGCCCTGGTCCGCGCGAACCCGTCGCTGATACCGGCGGCGTTCAACGAGGTGCTGCGCTTCTGGCCTCCCATCAACGCCTGGGGTCGGCGTGCCACCAAGGACGTCGAGATCGACGGGACCGTCATCCCCGCGGGCGCGCAGATCGCCGTCCTGCTCGGCGCCGGCAACCGCGACCCCCGGCACTACGAGAACCCGGACGCCTTCCTCGTCGAGCGCAACCCGGTCGACCACCTGGCGTTCGGCTACGGACCGCACGGCTGCGCGGGCCAGGGACTCGCCCGCCTGGAGGCCCACGCGGTGATCGACGCGCTGTCCCGGCGCGTCGAGCGCCTCGTCGTCGGACCCGAGGTCCGCGTTCCCAGTAACACCACCCGGAGCATCGAGGAGCTCCCCGTCCTGGAGGTGATCCCCGCATGAAGATCGTTCTCGACCGCCCCCGCTGCGAGGGCCACGGACTGTGCGAGGAGGCCGCCCCGCAGCTCATGCACCTCGACGACGAGGGCGAGCTCGTGCTCGACCGCGAGGAGGTCGACGGGGCCGACGTCGCCCTGGCGAACGCCGCCGCCCGGGTGTGCCCGGTCGCCGCGCTGAGGGTCATATGAGCACCGGCACCCTGAACCGCGTCGTCGTCGTCGGCAACGGGATCGCCGGACTCACCGCGGCCGACACGCTCCGTGAGGCCGGCTTCGACGGCGAGCTGACCATCGTCGGCGACGAACCGCGCCCGGCGTACAGCCGTCCGGCCCTGTCGAAGGCGCTTCTGCTCGACAGTGACGACGTGTCGTCGCACGAGCTTCCACCGGCCGGTCACGGAGCGACCGAACTGCTCGGTGTGCGCGCGACCGGACTCGACCTCGACCGTCGGCGCGTCACGCTCGACGACGGTACGGAGCTGCCGTACGACCGCGTCGTCCTGGCCACCGGCTCCCGGGCACGGCGGCTGTCCGACCTGCCCGAAGAGCTCACTCTGCGCGGACTCGACGACGCACTGTCCCTGCGCGAGCGGCTGGCGGGCAAGCCGTCGGTCGTCGTGGTCGGCGGCGGCCCGCTCGGAATGGAGATCGCCTCCGGGTGCCTGGCCGCCGGCTGCCGGGTCACCGTCGTCTCCCAGGGCGTGCCCCTCATCCTCCAGCTCGGCCCCTACCTCGCCGACGTCTTCGTCAAGACCGCGCTGGACCGGGGGCTCACCGTCGTCGAGACCGCGGCGGCACGGCTCGAACAGCAAGGCGGAAGCATTCGGGTCGTCCTCGACGAGGGCGCGGTCCTCGACGCGGAGTTGATCATCACCGCCGCCGGCGACGTGCCCAACACGGAGTGGCTCGCGGACTCGGGCCTCGCTGCGAAGGGCGCCGTCCCGGTCGACGAGCGCGGACTCGTCCGCCCCGACGTCGCGGCCGTCGGTGACCTCGCGGCCTTCCCCACTCAGCACGGCCTGCGTCGCGTCCCCCTGTGGAGCAGCGCGATCGAGCAGGCGAAGGTCGCTGCCACGGCGCTCGTCCGCGGCGACGAGTCGCCGCCGCTCCGGTTCCAGCCGTACTTCTGGACCGAGCAGTTCGGACTGAGCCTGAAGGCGGTGGGCCACCTTCCGGTGGAGGGGGAACCGACGTACGTCGACGGGCGGCCGGGGGGCGGGCCGGCGTTGATGCGCTGGCCGCACGAGGACGGCACCGGTGACGTCGTGGCGCTCGACTACCGGATCCCGATTCCGCGGCTGCGCCGTATGACCCGGGCAGCCGCGTAAGGTCGACACATGGGCGAAGAGGGCACCACGGGTTCGGGGCTGGACCGACTGGCATCGGTCAACCTCAACCTGTTGGTGCCCCTCCTCGCGCTCCTCGAGGAGCGTTCGGTGACCAGGGCCGCGGAGCGGGTCGGTCTGTCACAGCCGGCGATGAGTCACGCCCTCACGAGAATGCGACGGCTGCTGGGTGACGACCTCGTCGTCCGGCAAGGCACGGGCCTCACGCTGACCCCGCGCGCGCTGGAGCTGATCGCGCCACTGCGCAGTGCCCTGGAGCAGACGGCGCACATCGTGAACTTCCCCTGCTTCGATCCCGCCACGGACCGGCGCGTCATCACGATCGCCATGACGACCAGCACGGCGTTCGTCGTCGGTCCCCGACTGGCGCGGCTCATTGCCGAGCGGGCGCCCCACGCCACGTTGCGTCTGCGGACGATCACGGTGCCGACGGAGGCCACCTTCACCGACAAGGGCGTCGACGTCGTGCTGCTCTCCGAGGGGCACTTCTCGCCGTACCCGCGCGAGCGGCTGTACGACGACCGCTGTGTGGTGGTGGCCTCACCGGACACGCCACCGGAAGCGAGCGCGCTCGACCTCCTGACCACTCAGCCGCACGTCGTCGTCGACACCGACCGGCGCGTCTTCCCGTATTCGGTGCTCGACGAGAAGGGCATCACCTACCGCGTCGGCCAGTTGAGCTCCGACTTCCTGTTGGTGCCCTTCCTGGTGGCGCGCGCAGGCGGCGTCGCCCTCCTCCGGTACCGGGTCGCCGCAGCCATGCAGGCGCTCGCCGAGCTGCGGATCGAGGAGTTCCCGTTCCCGCTTCCCGGGCTCGGGATGGACATGGTCTGGAACCCCCGACTGGCCGATCAGTACTTCATGGAATGGCTCCGGGCGCTGCTGTTCGACGTCGCGACCAACCTCTGACGCCGACAACGCTCTCCTTCACGTCCTCTGCATCCGTCATACCTGCCGTATCCGCGACATCCGCGACGGCGAGGCCGGCGACCCCTCGGGCGGCCTTGACGTGCGGCGCCGGGCGGGGAGTCCCGGTTTGTCCGTCCTGTTCCCCGCGCATCGTTTTACGTGTCGTTCATTTCATTGACGCTATGTAAACCGAATCGATACTGTGCCAGCAGCCACAGGGTGCTGTGCACCCCACCTGAACACGTGAGGGCAGGCATGAGCGTCAAGAGCAACACCGTCAACACCGTTCTGGGCCCGGTGCCGACCGAGCAACTGGGCGTCGTCGCGGTCCACGAGGCCCTGCTCTCCGTGGTCCCGGGTGCCGAGCACGCGTACGACATCACCATCGACCGCGCCGAGATCTTCGAGACCCTCGCCGCGAAGCTGAAGGACTTCCGTGCCCACGGCGGCGGCACGATCGTCGACAGCACCGGCATGTTCCACGGCCGGGACGTCCGGCTGTACGAGGCCCTCTCCCGCACGACCGGCGTGCACATCGTCGCCTCGACGGGGCAGGGCCCGGAGGAACTGCTCGGCGGTTACTTCCTCACGCCGCAGACCAACCCGCCGACGCCGTGGCCGGCCGAGAAGTTCGCCGACCTCTTCGCCAAGGAGGTCACCGAGGGCATGGTGGTCCCCCGCGTGGAGCGCCGCGGCGCCGCCGGCCTGGTGGCCACCACCGCGACCCCCGAGGGCATGACCGCGACCGACGAGAGCCTGTTCCGCGGCGCGGCCCGGGCCGCCCTGAGCACCGGCGTCGCGGTCTCCGTCCGCTACGGGAACGACGCCGTCCACGACCTCGACGTCGTCCTGGACGAGAAGCTGCCGGCCGACCGCGTCGTCGTCGGCGGACTCGACCGCGAGGACGCCGTCGCCACCGGCGCCCCCCTCGAGATCGCCCGCCGCGGCGCCCACGTCGCGCTCGACCACGTCGGTACGGAGGACGAGGCCCACATCACCGACGCCGAGCGCGCCGACCTGGTCGCCGACCTGGTACGGGCCGGCTTCGGCGACCGGGTCCTGCTCTCGAGCAACGCGACCGGCGTGGCGAAGGGCCACCCCGGCAACGACCTCCCGTACAGCTACGTCCTGACCACCTTCGTCCCGCTCCTGGAGGCACGGGGTCTCAGCGACGAGGACACGCAGCGGATCCTCGTGGAGAACCCGCGCGACCTGCTGTCGACGCGCTGAGCGCGCCGGCACGAACGACCATCGAGTTTCTTCAGCAAAGGTGAGTGTTGTGTCGAGAGTGAACACCGTCCTGGGGCCGATCCCGGCCGAGGAACTGGGTCTCGTGGCCATCCACGAGCACATTGGCTACGGCATGCCCGGCTCCGAGCTGGACACGAAGTGGTGGAAGACCCCCGAGCAGCGGTACGAGGAGACCGTCCCGAAGCTGCGCAGGTTCCACGAGCTGGGCGGCGGCACCTTCGTCGACGCGACCGGGATCTGCAACGGCCGCGACGTCGACTACTACAAGTCGCTGTCCGCGAAGACCGGCGTCCACATCGTCGCCTGCACCGGCTTCGTCGGCGGTGACACCGCCCTGCCGCACTTCGCCCGGGCCGACGTGGACTACCTGACCCGCCAGTTCGTCCACGAGATCACCGTCGGTATCGGCGACACCGGCAGCCTCGCCGGTGTCATCAAGGTCGGGGTGAGCCGTGGCGGCCGCATGACGGACCTGGACAAGCGCATCTACCGGGCCGCGGCCCGCGCCTCGCTCACCACGGGCGTGCCGATCCTGACCCACCTCGCGATCGACGCCGAGAACGCGATCGCGATCTTCAACGAAGAGGGCCTTCCCCTGGACCGCGTCCTGTTCGGGCACGTCGACGACGGCGTGAACGCCGACAAGACGCGCGACGTCTGGATCGCGGAGCAGGGCGGACGCATCGGCTTCGACACCTTCGGCTACGAGACAGAGCTGCCGGACCCGCCGTTCTGGGCCCGCCCCCGCCAGGAGCGGCTGGACCACTTCCTCCGGTTCATCGGCGACGGCCGGCTGCACCAGGTCCTCGCCTCCGCCGACGCCAACTGCAGCCCCCTGGGCTGGCCGGGCGTGAAGGGCCACACCGTCAACTACATCTTCGAGGACCTCATCCCGGACCTCCGCGCCGCCGGTCTCGACGAGGCCGCGATCAAGACGATCTTCGTCGACAACCCGGCCGACTTCCTCACCCTCCGGAAGTCCTCCTGATCCTCCAGAGCTTTTCTGACCCTCCAGAATCAGAGAGAACCACCATGCAGACCTCAGAACTGAAGAACCTGAAGATCGCCATCGTCGGAGCGGGCTACGGCGGCGCGGCGGCGGCCAAGGCCCTCAGCCTGCTCGGTGCCGACGTCGACGTCTACGAGCAGGCGACCCAGATCCGGGAGGTCGGCGCCGGCATCGGTCTGCGGCCCTCCACCATGAACCGTTTCCGCGCGTGGGGGATCTTCGACGCGATCGCGAAGGTGAGCTCGCCGAGCGAGTACTTCGAGATCCTCACGGCCACCGGTGACCCGATCATGAAAGAGGCGTGGCCGGCCTCCGGCGAGCAGACCCACACCCACCTGATCCACCGCGGTGACTTCATCGAAGCCCTCCTGGGCGTGCTGCCCGAGGGCATGGTGCACCTCGGGCACAAGCTGGAGAGCATCCAGGACAACGGCGACCGCTCCGTCCTCACCTTCGCGAACGGCAGGACCGTCGAGGCCGACCTGGTCGTCGGCGCCGACGGCATCAAGTCGGTGGTGCGCCACCAGCTGTTCAGCGACAAGGGCCCGGTGTTCTCGGGCGAGCACGCCTACCGCGCCGTCATCTCCGTCGACGACGCCCACGGGATGGTCACCGACGACAACCTGCGGATGTACATCGGCAGGGGCACGAAGATCTACCTGCTGCCGCTGCGCCACCGCGGCCAGGTGTCGTTCGACATCACCGCCCTGTGCCCGGACAGCACCTGGAACCCGCAGAACACGAAGGAGGACATGCTGGCGACGGTGGAGGGCTTCGACGAGCGCCTCGTCAGCATCACGCGTGACCTCGACATGGAGACCGTGAACATCCGAGCGGTCTACGACATCGACCCGGTCGACACGTGGCACTCGGACTCCGTCGTCCTGGTGGGTGACGCCGCCCACTCGATGCTGCACCACCAGGGCCAGGGCGCGAACTCCGCCATCGAGGACGCCGGCGCGCTCGCCGACGCCCTGCGGGACGCGGACTCCCTGAAGGAGGCGCTGGCCCAGTACCAGGCCACCCGCAAGCCGGAGACCGACAAGCTGCAGGCCATCTCGCGTCAGGGGTGGAGCGCCGAAGAGATCGACGACGTCTTCCCCGGCCAGAAGCCCGCGGCCGCCGCCCCGAAGGAGTGACACCATGCCCCTGCATCCTGAGATCGCCAAGTTCCTCGCCGGTCTGCCGACCCCGCCCGAGGGCCCGCTCGACCCGGTCGCCATGCGCGCCGGGGACGAGGCGCACGTCGCTCCGCTCGAGGAGCGCCTGCCGCTCCACGCGGTCGAGGACGTGACCGCGCGGACGGCGTCGGGCGAGGTACCGGTGCGGATCTACACGCCGACCGAGGCCGACCGCCACGGCGTGCTGGTCTACTTCCACGGCGGCGCGTTCTTCCTCGGCAGCCTGGAGACGCACGACCACGTCGCACGCTCGCTGGCGAAGGAGACCGGGCTCAAGGTCGTCTCCGTCGGCTTCCGCCTGGCGCCCGAGGCCGCCTTCCCCGCCGGTCTCGACGACTGCTACGCGGTCGTGCGGTGGGTCGCCGAGGAGGGTGAGAGCCTGGCCTGGGACGGCACGACGCTCGCCGTCGCCGGCGACAGCTCCGGCGGCAACTTCGTCGCCGCGGTCGCGGCCAGGGCACACGACGACGGCTTCGACCGGATCACGCACCAGATCCTCTACTACCCCTCGCTGGACCTGGACTTCGACGTCGACCGCTATGCCTCGCTGCGGGAGAACGCCGTGGGCTACGGCCTGGAGACGGCGGGGCTGAAGCCCTTCAACGCCTTCTACATCGACGGCGGCGCCGATCCCGCGGACCCGCTCGTCTCGCCCATCAAGCGGGCGGACCTCACCGGGCTGCCGCCGGCCCTCGTGGTCACCGCGGAGTACGACCCGATGCGCGACGAGGGCGAGCTCTACGGCCGGCGGCTGCGGGAGGCCGGCGTGGAGGCGACGGTGAGCCGGTACGAGGGAGCGGGTCACGGATTCGTCCAGCACTTCTCCTGGATCCCGGAGTACCACAGGGTCTTCGCCGAGACGCGCGACTTCCTCGGCCGGCGCTGACCGGCCGACCGCGTACGAGCACAGAAAGAGGGCCATGACGCACGCAGCCACCGTCCATCCCCTGGTTTCCCCGTGGGGCCGGTTCGGTCTCTACAGCTTCTTCATCGACGCACCCGAGCCGGCCGTCGTCGACACCGGGATCGCCTCCTCACCCGCCGAAGGGATGGTTCCCGCGCTCGAGGCGATCGGGCGCCGCATCGAGGACGTGCGCTGGATCCTGCTGACCCACGGTCACATCGACCACGTCGGCGGGGCGCACGCCCTGTGGGAGCTCACCGGGCGGCGCGCACAGGTGGTGATCCACGAGGCCGACGCCCCGATGCTCCGCTCGCGGCGGGCCCACGTGGAGGAGTACCTCGCGGGACGGGGCCGGTACCTGGGCGACCCGGAGGGAGAAGCGAAGGTGACGGCCGCCGCGCAGGCCGTCATCTCCGGCGAGATGGAGCCCACCCTGCTCCTCAAGGGCGGCGAGACCCTCTCGCTGGGCGGCGGCGTCACCGTCTCGGCGCACTCGATCCCGGGCCACACGCCCGGATCGGTCGCCTACGTCGTCGACGGACAGCGCTCGGTGTTCGTCGGTGACTCCGTGCAGGTCCACGGGGCCGCCAACGGCTTCCCGGGCTACACGGACCCGGTCGCCTACCGCACCAGTCTCGAGTACCTGCGGGACGAGATCCGTCCGCAGCGGCTGTACCTCGGGCACCCCTACCGCCGCGCCGACGGCACGCCGTACGGCGTCGAGCTCGACGCCGTACAGGCCCGGGAGGCCATCGACCAGAGCCTCGCCGTCGAGGGCCGGGTCGCCGATGCCGCCTGCGACTGCCTGCGGGCCGGCCCGGAGGAGACGGATTCGCCGTACTCCCCGTTCGCCCGCGCCGCCGAGGAGCTCGGCTACACCGGCGACCCCACGCTCGAGCCGTCGCCGTTCTTCACGTCGATGCACGGCTACCGCACGCAGCACAACCAGAACTCGTAGTACAGGAGCTTCGCACTCATGACTGACTTCCAGACGATCCAGGCGGGCGGGCAGGAGATCGCCGTCCGCAAGGATCTCCGGATCCCGATGCGCGACGGTGCCGTGCTGGCGGCCGACACCTACAGCGGCGTCGAGGACAAGCCGCGTCCGGCACTCGTGGCGCTCAGCCCGTACGGCAAGGAGCTGCAGGCCCTCGCCCTCACCACGCCGCCGCAGCGGCGCCCCAGCCCGATGTGGGACGGCTGCATCGAGGCCGGTGACATCGCGCGCGTCGTCCAGGAGGACTACGTCCACGTCATCGGCGACCTGCGCGGCTCCGGCGCCTCCGAGGGCGAGCACATCGGCAACTACAACGCCGGTGGCGTCCCGCTCGGCCAGGACGCGTACGACTTCATCGAGTGGGTCGCCCGGCAGCCGTGGTGCGACGGAAACGTCGGCATGATCGGCATCTCCTACTTCGGCTCGATGCAGGTGCTGGCGGCGGCCGAGCGGCCGCCGAGCCTCAAGGCGATCTTCGTCAGCGGCGGCCACTACGACTTCTACGAGACCACCTACCACGGTGGCGTCATGTGGTTCATGCCGCGCGCCGCCCGCGAGGGGCGCGGCGGCGACTCCGGCTGGGCCTTCACCGACGGCGTCAAGTCCCGCATGCTGGAGACCTTCTCCCCCGAGGAGATCAAGGAGCGCGTCGCCGAGCGACTGAAGGACCCGGACGTGGCCGCCTGGCCGAACCTGGTCCACGTGCTGAACTACCCGAAGAACCACGAGGCCTGGTTCGACATCGTGATGAACGAGGTCGACGGCGAGTGGTACGAGGAACGCAACCCGGTCACCCTCGCACCGAACATCGACATCCCCGTCTGGCTCCAGATCGACCAGGGCCGCGGCTGGACGATGGACGGCACCATCGAGGTCTTCAACCGCCTCAAGGGCCCCAAGAAGCTGGACATCGGACCCTACCCGCCCATGCAGTCGCGCCCCTTCATCGAAGAGCACGACAAGATGTTCCGCTGGTACGACTACTGGATCAAGGGCATCGACAACGGCGTCATGGACGAGCCCGCCGTCACCGTCCACGTCGAGGGCTCGCGCGAGTACGTCACCGGTGCGCAGTGGCCGCCGAAGGAGGTGGAGCGCAAGGCGCTCTACCTCCGCCCGCGCCGCAAGCTCTCCTTCGAGCCCGAGCCGATGGGCGCCGAGTACGCCGCCCCCGACGGCTTCTACCAGGCGCCGCTGACGGTGACCGACAAGGTGGAGATGCTCAGCTGGAGCACCGAGCCGTTCACCGAGCCCACCGAGCTGATCGGTCAGGGCGCGGCGCACCTCTTCGCGGAGATCGACCAGCCCGACACGAACTTCATCCTGCGCATGTGGGACGAGGCCCCCAGCGGCAAGCGCCAGCTCATCACGACCGCCTACCTCAAGGCATCGCACCGCGAACTCGACGAGGAGCGCACCACGGAGGGCGACCCCTACCACCCGCACACGCGGGCGGTGCCGGTCGAGCCGGGGAAGATCGAGGAGTACGTGCTGCGCGTCTACCCGTTCGCGGCGACGTTCCTGCCCGGCCACAAGCTGGTCGTGGAGCTCTCCAACGCCGAGCCGCTGGCCGACGAGCACAACGCCCTGCTGCCGCCGGACGCCTTCCACCTGCCGGTGGGCCGTCCCGTCACCCACAAGATCTACCGTGACGCCGCGCACCCCTCCCGGCTCGTGCTGCCGTTCACGACGGTCACGGGGGCAGACGCGCGCTGACCCCGCCCGCGCGGACGGCGCGTACCACCGATCTGCTCCCGGCACGGCCCGCGCCGCCGTCGGCCGCGCCGGGAGCAGAGGTCCCTCACGGGAACGGCGGGCGGTTTCAGTGGGCTTCCACGACCTCCTGGAACGACTGCATGCAGGGAAAGCAGTGGCGGTCCGTCGCGTGGCGCCGACGGGACTCCTCCTCCTTCTCCACCCCGCACAACGTGGCCCTCTTGTCCGTGGTCAGGACATGCCACACAGGCTCCCCCGAAGTGTCTGCACCGCACCACATCTCGTGCATTCCCAGCTCCCTCCGGGTAGGCAGGCCGCTTCCATCCGAGCACGGCGCGGGCCGGACCGACTCCCGGAGAGAGCCATGTGGGTGAAGCGCGGGCAAGTGCGCTCGGGCTCCCGCACGGCGGTCACCGCCGTCCGGTGGGCCGCCGGCGGAGGGGGCTGGCGGGCCTGGGGGAGCGGCGCGACGAGGCGGCGGAACGAGACCGGTGAGATTGCCGGTCCGGGCCGGCCCCCTCCGCGCCGACAGTGGCAACCGTCAGCCCCAGAGGCGGCGCCCACGGTCGGAGCACGGTCACTCCCACGTCGTACCCCGTGCACCGGCCACCGGGCGGCTCGCCGCGACAGAGAGGACCACTCGTCGTGCAGCAGCACCCCCACACCAGCACCTCGGCCGTGACCACGCACCCGGGCCGCACCCGGCGTGGCAGAACCGGACGGTTCGCCGGACTGGCCGCGGCCGTCGCCGCCGTCGTCGGCCTCACCACCCTCACCGGTCCCGGCGCCCACGCCGCGGCCAACCCCTACGAGCGCGGTCCGGCGCCGACCGAATCCAGCATCGAGGCACTGCGCGGCCCGTACTCCGTCTCCGACGTCTCCGTCTCCTCGCTCTCCGTGAGGGGCTTCGGCGGAGGCACCATCTACTATCCGAACAGCACCGCCGACGGAACGTTCGGCGCGATCGCCATCTCGCCCGGCTACACCGCCTACCAGTCCTCCATCGCCTGGCTGGGCCCGCGCCTGGCCTCACAGGGCTTCGTGGTGTTCACCATCGACACGAACACCACGCTCGACCAGCCCGCCTCCCGCGGTGACCAACTGCTGGCCGCGCTGGACTACCTGACCCAAAGCAGTGCGGTCCGCAGCCGCATCGACAGCAGCCGCCTCGGCGTCATGGGCCACTCGATGGGCGGCGGCGGCACCCTCGAAGCCGCGAAGGACCGCCCCTCGCTCGAGGCGGCGATCCCGTTGACGCCCTGGAACCTCGACAAGACCTGGCCCGAGGTCCGCACCCCGACCCTGATCTTCGGGGCCGACGGCGACACGATCGCCCCGGTCTCCACCCACGCCAAGCCCCTCTACACGGGTCTGCCGTCCTCCCTCGACCGGGCCTACCTGGAACTGAACAACGCCACCCACTTCACGCCCAACTCGAACAACACCACGATCGCGAAGTACAGCATCTCGTGGCTGAAGCGGTTCATCGACAACGACACCCGCTACGAGCGGTTCCTGTGCCCGCTGCCGCAGCGGAGCCTGACGATCGAGGAGGCACGGGGCAACTGCCCGCACACGTCCTGAGGTTCCGCCGGACCTCGACCCGGTGGCGGCCCGCACGCGGTGCGCGGGCCGCCACCGGCGTTGTGCGTGCGCACCACCGGAGGTCGCTCAACTTGGTCCGCAGCACACTCCGTTCCCCGCTTCCGCGACGAAAATACCCTGGTAGAACGGCGGTTGGGCCGGTTGGGGCGTGCGGACGGACGTCTTCCACCGTTTCTTACGCGTGAGTAACGTCACGGAGATGACCGGACAGACGACCCCCGTACCCGCTCCGTTCCGGTACCGCCCGGGACCCCGACGGCAGGCGCTCGCCGCGCTGCTGGACGGACTGGGCACCGACGGCGGTGCCCATGTGGTGACCGGTGAACCCGGTGGCGGACGTACGGCCTTCCTGGAGTTCGCCGCACGCTCCTTCCGCGCCGGACCGGTGTGGCACGTCCGAGCCGATCCGGCCCGGACCCCGCGGCCGTACAGCGGTCTGCGCACCCTGCTGCGTGCCGCCGGCCGCACCGTGCGCCTGTCCGACGACGGTACGGCGGACAAGGTGTTCCTGGACGTCCTGCGCGAGGCGTCGGCCCGTTCGGCCCTGCTGGTGTGCGTGGACGACGCACACCTGTGGGACCCCGCCTCGCGCGCCGTGCTGGGCCGGGCGGCGGCACGCGTGCACACGGCGGACGGCGCCCACCGGGTCGGGCTGCTCCTCACCGTACCGGGACACCGGCCCGTGGCCCCGGAGTTGGCCGGACTGCCGGTGCTGGACCTGGCCCCGCTCACGCCCGGGGACGCGGCGGGACTCCTGCACGACCTGACGGACGGTACCGTCGACCCCGCCGTCCGCGACGAACTGGTGACCGAGGCGCAGGGCAGTCCCGCACTGCTGGTGGCCCTGACCCACCGCCTCTCGCCCGCCCAACTCCGCGGCCGGCGCGCGCTGCCCCGCCCACCGGTCGACGCCGGGACACTGGCCGCCGTCGCCGGCGGGTGCCTGACCGGTGTGCGGCCCGACCACGCCGACCTGCTGCTGTCGGTCGCGGCGGCGACACGTGTCACGGGCGAGCCGGACGTCGAGGCGTCGCTCGTGCTGCGGGCGGCGGCCGTACTCGAGAGGCGGGGGGAGGTGCCGGGCGCGGGAGTGACCACCGCCTGCTCCGTACCGGTGCCACATGCCGAACCACCTTTTGACGGAGAGGAGTTGCCCGACCTGCTCGTGTTCTTCGAGGGCCGGATCCGGTTCCGCAGCGCGCTGCTCGGCAGGGCGGTGTACGCCGGTGCGCCGCCCGAACGCCGCCGCGCCGCGCACCGCGCACTGGCCGGGGTGCTCCCGGCACCGCACGGCGTGCCCGCCCTGCTGCACCGCTCGTGGACCGTCCCGGGCCCCGACGCCGGTCTCGCCGCGGAACTGGCCGCTGCCGCAGCCGACGTGACGTCCGGGCTGCCGCCCGGTCCGCGCCGTACGGCCCAGGTGCGTGCCGCCGAACTGACACCGGACGGCGCGGAGCGCGCACACCGGTACACGGCCGCCGCGGAACAGGCCCTGATCGCCGGGCATCCGCCCGAGGCCCTGCGGCTGCTCGACGCCGCCGTGACCTGTCCGGCGCCCGCCCCGGTGCGGGGCCGTGCCGAACTGCTCCGTGCCAGGGTGCTCCTGGCCGACGGCCCGGTGGACGACGCCCGCGAGTCCTTCCTGCTCGCCGCCTCCCTCCTCGCGGACCCGAGCCCCGCGGAGTCCGGCGCGGCAGTCCTCGGCGCGGCGGACGCGGCGTGGGCCGCGGGCGACCCGGCGGCCTGCCTCCGTGCCCTCGCCCACGAGGCCCCGCCCGGAACCGGAGACGCGACAGCTCTGCCCCGGACCGAGAACCACGGCCCGGTCGCCCTGCTCCGCGACCACCGGGACGGTATGCGGGCGGTTCTGCAGGGGCGGTTCGACCTTGCCGCCGCCCCGTTGACCCGGGTGGTGGAGCGGGGCCGTCCCGCCACCGAGCCCGAGCGGCTGCTGCGTTCGGCCGCCGCGGCACTCATGCTCGGCGACGTGACCGCCGCCCGCCGGGCCGGGGCGCGGGCGCTGGCCGCGGCACGCACCCTGAGGGCCGCAGCCCTCGAACCGAGGGCCCTGGAATACCTGGCCTACGCCGAACTGCGCGCCGGCCGCCACCAACTCGCCCGGACCCACGCGGAAGAGGGGCTGCGCGCCGCACGCCGGACCGGGCAGCGGAACACGGCCGCCCACCACCACGCGGTGCTGGCCCTCGCCGCGTCGATCGAGGGGGCTCAGGAACGCGTCGCCGAGCACACGGCGACCGCGCTCGCCACGGCCCGGCGGCACGGACTGGCGCAGGCCGCCATGCTCGCCCAGTGGGCGGCGGCCCGCGCCGACCTGGGTGCGGGCCGCCCCCGCGAGGCCGCCGACCGGCTCGGCCCCCTGGTGCGCCCCGGTGCGCGGCGCGGGCACTTCGCGGTGTGGATGCTCGCCGTCCCCTGCTTCGTGGAGGCCGCCGCACTGGCCGGGCAGCCCGAGCGCGCCCGCACGGTGGTCGAGGACTTCGCGTTGTGGGCCGGGTGCGGCGCCGACCCGCAGGCTCCCGCCCAACTCCTGCGCTGCCGCGCCCTGCTGGCCGCACCGGAGGCGGCCGACGAGCTGTACCTGCGGGCCCTGGACCGGCACGACGAGACGTCCGGCGACTTCGAACGGGCCCGCACCGAGCTGCTGCACGGCAAGTGGCTGCGCCGTAGGCGCCGGCTGCGTGAGGCACGGGTGCGGCTCGGAGAGGCGCTGGTGGACTTCGAGCGCTGCGGCGCGTACCCGTGGGCGCGCCAGGCGGGCGCGGAACTGCGCGCGGGCGGCGCGGCGCCGGGCGGGGCCGGCAGCGGCGAGCCGCCCCGGCACGATGGGCGGGCCCTGTCCCGGCTGACCCCGCAGCAACTGCGGATCGCACGGTGTGTCGCCGAGGGCGCCACCAACCGGGAAGTGGCCCTGAGCCTGTCCGTCAGCACCCGCACCGTCGACTACCACCTGCGCAACGTCTTCGCGACGCTCGGCGTCCGCTCCCGGGTCGAGCTCGTCCGGCTGGTCGAACAGGCGGAAAAGGCCGGTGCACACCCCTAGGGACCGACCGGACGGTATGCGATCCTTCGGGGCAGGACGAGTCAGGTGGCGGCCGCCCACGGGCTCCGCGGCCGGCCGGTGGCCGGTGCGCGGACCGCCACGCGGGCGCCGCCGGGAAGCCGACCCTGGGGGAGATGCGCGATGCGACACGCTGTACGGCCACGTGGCCTGCCCCGCCCCGGACCCGTGCCCGCACCGCGGCCACGGACCCCGCGTGTGCGGTCACTGATCGACGCCGACGCGCTCCGCGTGCTGCACCGCGCCGCCCGGGTCCTGCTGGACGACCTGCCCCGGCTCACCGACCAACTGGTCGCCGTGCTCCAGGACCAGGAACCCGCCTACCGATCGGCGATCGAGCACGATGCCGCCGAGATCTGGCAGGAGGTGCACCGCTCACTGCGGCACAGCGTCTCCTCCCTGCTGGACCCGCGCGGCGCCCGCGACGCCGCGCGCCGCTGTTCCTGGAAGATCGGCGTCACGCGCGCCGAGCAGGGGCTGCCGCTGGACGCCGTGCTGCACGCCTTCCGCCTCGGCGGCTCCCTGGTGTGGCAGGGCCTGGTCGACGAGACCTCCCGGGTGGCCCCCGAGGACGTACGGCTGCTGGTGCACGTGGCGTCGGACGTGTGGCACTTCGTCGACGAGCACTGCACCGTCGTGGCGGACGCCTACCGGCAGACCGAGCGGCAGCTGGCCTGGCGGCGGGAGAACAGGGTGCGGCTGCTGACCGCGGCGCTGCTGGACGGAACCAGCAGGATCGCCGACCTGCCCGAGGCCGCGCTCGCGTTGGAACTGCCGGAGCAGGGCCGGTACGTGGTCGTCGCGGTCGGCGGTGGCGGACTCGCCGCCTGTCCCGGTGCCCAAGCGGTCCTCGCTCCGGGTGTGCGCGTGCACTGGCACACGGGTGTGGACGCGGAGCACGGCATCGTACGGGTCGACGACGACGCGGAGCCGGTGGTGGCGGACGAGCAGCCGCCGGGCGTACGGGTGGGGGTCAGCAGCGCCGTCGAAGGGCTCGCGGCGGTGGGGGAGGCGCGCAGGCTGGCGGACACCGCGCTGAGCCTGTGCCCGGAGACCGGCGGCACGGTCCGGCTGACGGAACACCTGCCGGCGGCGCTGGTGGTGTCGTCCCCCGACCTCGGCACCGCGCTGGCCGACCGGCTGTTCGGTCCGCTGGCGCACCTCGAGCCCGCCGACGCGGAGATCCTGCTGGACACCCTGGCCACCTGGCTGGCCTGCGACGGCTCGGCCCAGCGGGCGAGCAGACGGCTGTACTGCCACCGCAACACCGTCCTCAACCGCCTGCGCCGCTACGAACAACTGACGGGGCGCTCCCTGTCCCGCCCCTTCGACCTGGTCGAGGTCACCCTCGCCCTGACCGCCCGCAGACTCCTCCCGCGCTGACCGCTCACCGGACCTGCGGGACGTCCTTGACGAACACCACCCCGTCGATCCCGGTCAGGTGGGCCGGGTCGAGCGGCATGTAGCCGAACCAGGGGGACTCCCGGGGGGCGGGCGGCCGGTCGCCGAGGAGACCCGCCAGCCGGATGCCGTCGACGAGGCGGCGGTCCTCCGGAAGCGCGTACAGGAGTCCTTCGAGGCTGTCCGCCGGCGGGGCGTCCACTCCCCGGTGGCGGATCGTGCCCAGGGCCGTGGCCAGGAAGGCGTACTCCTCGCCCAGCCGGGCGCTCACCAGCGCACCGGCGCTCCACCACTCCAGCAGCGGCTGGTCCCACATGCGCATCGTGCTCTTGTCCCGCTGGAGATGGGCGTTGTGCGCGAAGACCAGGGTCGGGCCCCGCTCGGCGAGGGCGAGGAGGTTGTCGGCCATCATCCGGTCCCGCTGGCCCAGCAGCCGTGTCATGCGGCCCGGTGAGGTGTCGGCCAGCCAGTGGTGGTAGCGCAGCAGGCCGGTGGCGGTGCGCCCGTACAGGCGCGCCCTCTCCCAGTCGTCCCGCGAGGTCGCCGAGATCAGGTGCGGCGTCTCGGCCTCGAGCAGCGCCACCAGGTCGTCGGCGAGCAACAGCAGCTCCCCGGCCTCGGCCGACCGCCCCACGGACCGGGCCGGGTCCGTCATGACGGCGGGATGGGTCCACCGGTCGTCGGCGCCGAGCAGACGGTCCAGGGTCTTCGCGGTGCAGGGGAGCAGGTCCGGGGCGAGTCGGGTGGCGAGGAAGCCGTGGAGTGCGGTGAGGGCCTGCCGGGGGCTCGCGGCGCCGGTGATCTCCAGCGGGCCGTCGAAACCGGCGAAGCGGAGCCGCTGGGACGCGGGCCGGCCGTCGTTGTACTCCCGCATCCAGCGCACGAGTTCGCGGTTGGCCGCGGACGCGCCGAACCCGTGGCTGAATCCGCGCTCCATGACCTCGTCGAGGGTGCCCGTGCCCGAGGTGACGTACTCGTCCACGACCAGGCCCATCAGACAGTCGCTCTCGATCGCCACGGTCCGGTAGCCCTCCCGCTCGACGAGCTGCCGGAAGACGTCGTTGCGCAGGTCGAGCAGCGTGTCCTCGCCGTGGGTGGGCTCGCCGAGGGCGAGCACCCGCGGCCGGGCCCCGAGCAGCTCCGTGACGGCGGCGGCCGTCACGGCACGGGTGATGTCCTTGATGCCGGTAGTCATGCCCTCAACGCTATCGTTGAACTCACGGTGGAGACTTTCCCGCGATATCATCGGGACCGTGGGACGAAACCTTCAAAACGAGGAACGGCTCAGGCCGATCGACCTGGCACGCGGGCACGGTCTGTCCACGCAGGCCGTCCGGAACTACGAGGAGGCCGGCATCCTCCCGCCCGCCGACCGCACCCCCCACGGCTACCGCACCTACACCCCGCTGCACGCGCGTGCCCTGCGCGCCTTCCTCGCCCTGGTGCCCGGCCACGGCCACGCGGTGGCGACGTCGATCATGCGGGCCGTGAACCGGGGCGCGGTCGACGAGGCCCTGCAGACCGTCGACGAGAGCCACGCCCAACTGCTCGACGACCGGCGGACCCTGCAGACGGTGGAGCGAGCCCTCGGCGACCTGGCCTCCACCGCGGCGCCCGGACCCGGCACGGCGGTGTCCGGGACCGGCGGACGGTTCATCGGGCCGCTGGCGGGAGAGCTCGGCATCCGGCCCGCGACACTGCGCAAGTGGGAGCGCGCCGGGCTGGTGAGCCCGCGCCGCGACCCGGTGACCGGCTACCGCGTCTATGAGGAGGCTGACGTACGGGACGCCCGGCTGACCCACCAACTCAGGCGGGGCGGTTACCTGTTGGAGCAGATCGCCCCGCTCGTCGCGCAGGTGCGGTCGGCAGGCGGGCCGGAGCCGCTGGGGGCGACACTGCGCGACTGGCACGGCCGGCTGTCCGCCCGCGGGCGGGCCATGCTGACCGGGGCGGCCGAACTGGAGGCCTACCTCCGCGCCCGCGGCTGAACCCGGTCCTGGGCAGCCGCACAACCCGTGGCAGCCCTCGTTGGGACGGCGCAGCGAGCGGGGCCCGGAGCCTGTACCGGTCGTTCGCGCCCGTGGTGTCGTGAGCTCCCCTGCCGTCCAAGCCGTTGCCGCCGTGCGGCACGGCCCCGAGGAGCCGTGATGCCCCAAGCACCACCGGACGACCGGCCCGCGCTGTGCGTCGAGAACGTCGACGTGACGTACGGGCGAGCCCTGTCCGCCCTCCGCTCCGTCTCCCTGACCGTGCCGCACGGCGGCGTCGTCACCCTGCTCGGCGCCAACGGCGCGGGCAAGACGACCCTGCTGCGCGCCGTCTCCGGCACACTGCGCCTGCACCGTGGCGCGATCACGGCCGGTCGCATCCGCTACGGCGACACCGTGCTCGACGGCAGGGACCCGGTGACGGCGGTACGCGCCGGAGTCGTCCAAGTCCCCGAGGGGCGGCGGGTGTTCGCCGGACTCACGGTCGACGAGAACCTCCGCAGCGGCGGTCTGGGACTCGGTCGGCGCGGCCGGGACCAGGTCCACGAGGCGCGGGAGCGCGTGTTCGCGCTCTTCCCCCGGCTCGCCGAACGCACCCACCAGGCCGCGGGCCTGCTGTCCGGGGGCGAGCAGCAGATGCTCGCCATCGGCCGCGCCCTGATGGCCGCCCCCCGACTGCTGCTCCTCGACGAGCCCTCCCTCGGCCTCGCGCCGCAGATGGTGCAGCGGATCGCCGAGGTGATCCGCGAGATCAACACCCAGGGCACCGCCGTGCTCCTGGTCGAGCAGAACGCGGGCATGGCACTCTCCCTCGCCGATCACGCCCATGTCCTCGAGGTCGGCGAGACCCGCCTGTCCGGCCCCGCCGACGAACTCGCCCGCACCGACGCCGTACGCCGCCTCTATCTGGGCGAGGCCGCCGAGGACCAGGGGGCCGCGTGAACGACCGCACCACCACGGCACCGCCCGCGCCCCCCGTGCTCGACGTACGGGGCGTCACCGTGCGCTTCGCCGGACTCACCGCGCTCGACGACGTCTCCTTCACCGTCGCCCCGGGCTCGGTGCACGCGCTCATCGGCCCCAACGGCGCCGGCAAGTCGACCTGCTTCAACGTACTGTCCGGGCTGTGCCGTCCGGCCGCCGGCACGGTGACACTCGGCGACACCGAGCTGACCCGGCTCGCCCCGCACCGCATCGCCGCGCTCGGGGTGGCCCGCACCTTCCAGAACATCGTCACCACCCACGGCACGGTCGCCGACAACCTGATGCTCGGCCGCCACGCCCTGTCCCGGTCCGGCTTCGCCGCCGGTGCGCTGCGTCTGCCACGAGCCGTGCGGGAACAGCGCGAGCACCTCGCCCGGGCCCGCGAGATCGCCGAACTGACCGGTCTCGGCGCCCACTTCGACAGCCCCGTGGCGCTGCTGCCGTACGGCGACCGCAAGCGCGTGGAACTCGCCCGCGCCCTCTGCCTGGAACCACGCGTGCTGCTGCTCGACGAACCGGTGGCGGGCATGAACTCCGCCGAACGCACCCGCACGGTCGAGGTCGTGGGCGAACTGCGCTCCGAACTCGGCCTGTCCGTCCTCCTGGTGGAGCACGACATGGGACTGGTCATGCGCCTCGCCGACGACGTCACCGTGCTCGACTTCGGCCGTCCCATCGCCCACGGCACCCCCGACGAGGTCCGCCAGGACCCCGAGGTGCTGCGCGCCTACCTCGGCACCGACACACAGGGGAAGGACGCGGCATGACCGGCTTCCTGGACAACGTCCTCGGCGGCATCGCGCTCGGCGCGGTCTACGCGCTGGTCGCCCTCGGCTTCGTCGTCATCTTCAAGGCGTCCGGCGTCCTCAACTTCGCCCACGGCTCCCTGCTCCTGTTCGGCGGGTACCTCACCGCCGTCCTGCACGACGACCTCGGCTTCGCCGGCGCGCTGGCGCTGGCGATCCTCACCACCGCGGCCCTCGCGGGCGCGCTCGACCGGTTCCTGCTGCAACGCGGCGGACAGGACGCGCACTCCGCCCATGTGCAGACCATCGTCACCATCGGCGTCGACATCGTCCTGCTGACCGACCTGGCCCGGCGCATCGGCGGTGACCTGCTGTCCCTGGGAGACCCGTGGGGCGACGCGGTGACCGAACTGGGGCCGGTGACCGTCGCCGACAGCCGGCTCGCGGCGATCGTGGTGTCCGCGGTGGTCATCGGCGCCGTGTTCGCGCTCTTCCGGTTCACCTCGTGGGGGCTGTCCCTGCGGGCGGCGACGGAGGACCTGGAGGCCGCAGCCCTGATGGGCGTACGGCTCAGCCGGGTGCGGGCAGGCGCCTGGTGCCTGGCGGGCGCGCTCGCCGCGCTGGCCGCGGTGTTCCTCGCCGCGTTCCCGGCGCCGGGCCTGGAGCGCACCACCGGCCAGATCGCCCTCAACGCGTTCCCGGCCGCGATCCTCGGCGGGCTGGCCTCCCCGACCGGAGCCCTGGCGGGCAGCCTGCTCATCGGCCTGACCGAGGCGCTGGTCGTCGGCCACCAGTCCGACCTGCACGTCCTCGGTGAGGGCTTCGGCGACGTCGCCCCGTACGCCGTGATGCTGCTGGTGCTCCTGGTACGGCCCGCCGGGCTGTTCGGTGCGAAGGGAGCGGCCCGTGTCTGACCGTCTCCTCGGTGCCCTGACCCACCGCCCGGTCCGCATCCTGCTCCTCGCCGCCGTCCTGTGCCTCCCGCCGTTCTACCTGGACGCCTTCTGGCTCCGCATCGGCCTGTTCTCCATGGCGGCGGCCATCGGCGCCGTCGGCCTCGCCCTGCTCACCGGAACGGCGGGTCAACTCTCCCTCGGCCACGCCTTCTTCCTCGCCGTCGGCGCCTACGGCTACGCCTATCTGGCGGGCGAGCCCGGACCGGGACTGCCCCCGGCCCTCGCCGCACTCCTCGCCGTGGCGCTCACCGGAGCGGCGGGCGGGCTGTTCAGCCCCGTCGCCGCCCGGGTGAAGGGCATCTACCTGGGCATCGCCACCCTCGCCCTGGTCTTCCTCGGCCACCACGTCCTGCTGACCGCCGACTCCGTCACCGGCGGATTCAACGGCCGCTCCGTGCCCCCGCTCACCCTCGGCGGCTTCACCTTCGCGGAGAGCGACCCCGAACTGACCGTGCTCGGGGTGCCGTTCGGCGCGGAGGAGCGGTTGTGGTTCCTGGGCCTGGCGCTGTTCGGGTTCACCTGGTTCACCGCCCGCGGCCTGCTGCGCGGCCGTTCCGGGCGGGCACTGGCCGCCCTGCGCGACAGCGAGACCGCGGCGGCGGTGATGGGCGTCGACGTCGCCCGCCACCGCTCGGCGGCCTTCGTGGTGTCGTCCATGTACGCGGGCCTGGCGGGAGTGCTCCTCGCACTCTCCTTTCGCCGGGTCGTCCCGGACTACTTCTCCCTGGTCCTCTCCGTCGACTACCTCGCCATGATCGTCATCGGCGGGCTCGGCTCCGTCGCCGGCGCCACCGCCGGCGCCGTGTTCGTCACCGCGCTCCCGCTGCTGATGACCCGCTACGCCGACCAGCTCCCGCTGGTGGCCGCCCCGGGATCGGGGGAGGGCTCCGTGGGTCCCACCGAGGCCGCCCGCTATCTCTACGGCGCCGCGATCGTCGTCGTCCTGCTGTACGCGCCCGACGGGCTGCACGGCCTGGCCCGCCGGGCCCGCGACCGCGTACGACGCAGCCGCCCCCGCGCCCCCGCCACGGGCCCAGCCGACCCAGCCGACTCAGTTTTCTCACCCCCGCAACCGGCCGCAGCCGCACGATCCAAGGAGCACACCCCGTGAACACCACGCATCACCGGCCCCGCGACCGGCGCCGCACCGCTCCCGCCGCGCTCGCCGGCGCCCTCGCCCTGCTGCTCGCGGCCACCGGATGCAGCTCCAAGGCGGACGACGGCAAAGGGGGCGGCGACGCCGCCGACGGCGTCCGCACCGGCCCCGGCGTCAGCGCCGAGACCATCAGACTGGGCGCCCTCACCGACCTGACCGGCCCCTACGCCACGCTCGGCAAGAGCATCGTGCAGGCCCAGCAGATGTGGGCCGACGAGACCAACGCCGACGGCGGCATCTGCGACCGCGAGGTGGAGATCGTCGTCAAGGACCACGGCTACGACGTGCAGAAGGCGGTCACCGCCTACGCCGACATCGCCCCGGACGTCGTCGCCCTGCCGCAGGTCATCGGCTCGCCGGTCGTCGCCGTCCTGCTCGACGACATCGAGCGCGACGAGATGCTCACCTTCCCGCAGGCCTGGGCGGCCTCCCTGCTCGGCAGGGAGGCCATCCAGGTCCTCGGCACCACCTACGACGTCGACATGATCGCCGCGGTCGACTTCCTCACCCGCACCAAGGGGCTGAAGAAGGGCGACACCATCGGCCACGTCTACTTCGAGGGCGACTACGGCGCCAACGCGCTGGAAGGTTCCACCTGGGCGGCGGAGCAGGCCGGGCTGAAGGTGGTCGGCCAGAAGATCCAGGCCACGGACACCGACCTGTCCGCGCAGGTCTCGGCCCTGCGCAAGGAGGGCGTGAAGGCCGTCCTGATCAGCGCGGGACCCGCCCAGACGGCCTCCCTCGTCGGCGTCGCCGCCTCCCGCGGCCTGCGCGTCCCCGTCGTCAGCAGCGCGCCGGGCTACGCGCCCCAGCTGATGGAGACCCCCGCCGCACCGGCGCTGGCGGCCATGCTGCACATCGTGAGCGCCGCGCCCGCCGTCAGCTCCGAACTGCCGGGCGTGCAGCGCATGGTGGCGTCGTACAAGAAGAAGTACCCGGACTCGCCGGTCGACTCCGGAGTGCTCTCCGGCTACAACGCCGCGCAGCTCATGGGCGCCGACCTGAAGGCGGCCTGCGAGGCGGGCGGCCTCAGCCGCGAGGACGTGGTCAAGGCGCACCGCTCCCAGAAGAACGCCGACACCGGCCTCGGCACCGCGCAGAACTTCTCCGAGGTCGACCGTCCGGCGAGCGTCGAGACGTATGTGCTCAAGCCCGACGCGAAGGCGGTCGGCAGCGTGGTGAACGCCGAGGAGGCGCACACGGCCCCGGGCGTCGAGAAGTACCTCTCCTCGCGTTAGGCGCGCCGAACACCCAAAGGGCCCCGGCGGTCCCGGAGAGGGAGGCGCCGGGGCCGCCGAGAACGACCCCGGCCGGGGTCGTTCTCGCGCGGAGACGAGCCGGTGCCCCGGCTCAGCCCATGGTGCCGAGACGGGCCTCGCGCCACAGGTCGACGCCGCCGTCGGTGGCGTACTTGTCGATCTCGGCCAGCTCCTCGTCGCTGAAGTCCAGGTTCTCCAGCGCGGCGACGTTCTGCTCCAGCTGCTCGGTGCGGGAAGCGCCGATGACCAGCGAGGTGACACGCCGGTCCCGCAGGGCCCAGGCCAGCGCCATCTGGGCGAGCGTCTGCCCGCGGCGGGCCGCGATGTCGTTGAGGGCACGCAGTCGGTGCAGCATGTCGTCCGTGAGCCATGAGGCGTCGAACGACTTGCCCTGCGTCGCCCGCGACCCCTCCGGCACACCGTCCAGATACCGCCCGGTCAGCAGGCCCTGCGCCAGCGCGGTGAACCCGATGATTCCGAAGCCCTCCTCCTGGGCCACGTCCAGCAGTCCCTCCGTCTCGATCCAGCGGTTCAGCATGCTGTACGACGGCTGGTGGATCAGCAGCGGAGTTCCCAGGTCCCGGAGGATGGCGACCGCCTGCCGGGTGCGCTCGGCGTCGTAGGAGGAGATGCCGACGTACAGGGCCTTGCCCTGGCGGACCGCGGTGTCGAGCGCGCCCATGGTCTCCTCGAGGGGAGTGGTGGCGTCGAGCCGGTGGGAGTAGAAGATGTCCACGTAGTCCAGGCCCATGCGCTTCAGCGACTGGTCCAGGGAGGCGAGCAGGTACTTGCGCGAGCCGCCGCCCTGGCCGTAGGGGCCCGGCCACATGTCCCAGCCGGCCTTGGTGGAGATCACCAGCTCGTCCCGGTACGGGGCCAGGTCCTGCTTCATCAGCCGGCCGAAGTTGATCTCCGCGGCCCCGTAGGGCGGACCGTAGTTGTTCGCCAGGTCGTGGTGGGTGATGCCGAGGTCGAAGGCGCGCAGGGCGATCTCACGCTGGGTCTCGAAGGCCCGGTCGTCGCCGAAGTTGTGCCAGTAGCCCAGGGACAGCAGGGGGAGGTCGAGTCCCGAACGCCCGGTGCGCCGGTAGCGCATGGTGCCGTCGTAGCGCTCGGGATTGATGACGTGGTTCATCTGGTGTTCTCCGGGTGCGATGCAGGGATGTTCCGTGGGACGTGGGAGCCCCGTCCACACTGCCCCCGCGTGATCCGGAAGTCCAACCGATCCTTCGCACAGGACTCAGCGACACGGCTTCTGAATCCTGGGGGACCGTTGTCGGACGGGCGAGGGCCGATTGACGGATTGCCGCCCTCGCACGGCGGGCAGGGGGGACCTGAGTGTCATGAGCACGACTACCCTTCCCCCGCGAGGAGGTCGACCATGCGCATCCGTACGCTGACCGGAAGCCTGGCCACGGTTCTGGTGATGTCCTTCCCCCTGTTGTCGAGCGGCCAGGCCGTGGCCGCCCCGCCCGGTGTGCCCGAGCAGTCCCTGGCCGCCCGCGTGCTCACCTACGACGCGAGCGGCTCCGCGGAGTTCAGGTCCGCCGTCGACCGCGGCGCGGCGGTCTGGAACGAGAGCGTCGACGCCGTGGAACTCCGCCCGGCCGCGTCCGGGCAGCGCGCCGACATCCGGGTCCTGGCGGACAACGGCTGGCCCCGCGCCCTGCCCACCGGTCTGGGCAGCGGCACCGTCTACATCGGCCGCCAGGCCGTGGACCAGGGGTACGACACGATCCGCATCTCGGCCCACGAGCTCGGGCACGTCCTGGGCCTGCCGGACCGCAAGCCGGGCCCCTGCTCCAGCCTGATGTCCGGCTCCAGCGCGGGAACCGCGTGCACCAACCGTTACCCGAACGCGGCGGAGAAGGCGGAGGTCGAGAAGAACTTCGCGGGCGCCCGCTCCGGCACGGGCGAGGCGGAAGGGTCGGGCTCGGCGGGGCAGCCGGGTGCGACGCCACGGGCCGTGCTGATCAGGGACTGACCGGCGGCGCCACCACACCCACCGGACCACCTTCCGCGCTGCTCGCCCGCCCGATGTGACTGCCCGAGGCGAGTGTGGTTATGATTGACGCACGTCAAGGCGCCGGAACTCCCGGTTCCAGGCCGTGCGTTGGTGGTCCAAGGAAAGACGCCCCGCTTCCTGCGGGGAGATGCAGGTGCAAGGCCTGCCCAGCGCTCCACCACAAGCCCGGTTCCCGAACGATGTGTTCGGGAACCGGGCTTGCTTCGTCGGTGCCATGCGCCTTCGGGAGTCGGTCAGGTCGTGTGCAGGGTCAGGCCGTAGCGGTTCAGGATCTCGTTGATCGGCTGGAACCAGGTCTCGCCCCCGCCGGAACAGTTGCCCCAGCCGCCGGAGGTGACGCCCTGTGCCTGGTCACCGCTGATGAACGAGCCGCCCGAGTCGCCGGGTTCGGCGCAGACGCTCGTCTTCGTCATCTGATGCACCGAGCCCTGGCTGTAGTTGACGGTCTCGTTCTTGGCCAGGACCCTGCCGCAGTGCCAGTGGGTCGTCGAGCCGGAGCGGCAGATCGAGGCGCCGACGGGAGCCTCGTTCGAGCCGCGCACCAGCTGGTCGGAGACCGTACCCCAACCGAGCACCACCGGAACCGTCCACCAGCCGCTGCCCACGTTGACCCACGCGTAGTCGTCGCCCGGGAACGAGGAACCCTGGAAGTTGCCGATGTACGAGCCGTCCCAGCCCCGCACCTGACCGCCCACGCCACCGCAGTGCCCGGCGGTCACGAAGCCGCCGTGCACCGAGAAGCCGATGGAGCAGCGGACGTTGCCCGTGTAGTAGGGGTCGCCGCCCACCGTACCCGCGGCGAAGGTCTCCGCGGCGGCCTCCACGGTGCGCACGGTGACCGGTCCGGCCTCGCGGACCTCGGAGAGGAACCGGCGGACATCGTTGTCGGCCCGTTCGCCCTCGACGACGTTCACCACCACCGTGTTGGCGGTCGGGTCGACGGACCAACTGCTCACGCCCGAAGGCGCGTCGAGGCGGTCCAGCCGGGACTTGACCGCGTCGAGTTGCCGTGCGCTGTGCTCGACGACGCGGACGGCCGCGCCGGAGGAGCGGAGGTCACGGACCGTCGACGCGTCCGCGTCCGACGTGACCGCGACGGTCAGTTTCCCGCTCTTCGCGTCGAACCAGGCGCCGCCGTAGGCGGATCCGGCGGTCTCGGCGGCCTCGGGTTCGAGTTCGGTGGCCTGGCTTTCGGCGGCCAGCCGCGCCTCGGCCTGGGCGGGGGACAGGCCGAAGTCCCGCTGCATCGCTTGCACCAGGGCCTCGGATGCCGGCGCGGAACCGGCCCGGGCGGCGGATTCGGCGGAGTCGGGAGTGTCACTCGCCGAGGCGGGCAGGGTGCCGGCCGCGGTCCAGCTGCCGAGCATCAGCAGGGCGGCCACGCAGGCATGCGTGAATCGGGTGCGTCTCATGGGAAGTTGCCCTTCGTCGTTCCAGCAAGGTGGGGGTGGAACAACCGCATCTGAGAGCGCTCTCATCAGAGTTGGGCAGAGCTTAGCGGGCCCTGAGTATCAGGTCCATGCCAATGTGGGAAATCCGGTCGGCTCCGAGCGGGCGACGAAGCCGGGCGACGGCGACGCGGCCCGTGCCGTCGCCCGGAACCTGGTGGTCTTCCCCGCCCGGCCGGGCGGGCAGCCCCAGTTCAGTGTCCGCGCCCGGAGCGGCCGGCCCGGCACCCCGGCGCTGCGCACGGTGCTGGACCTCGTCACCGAGAATCCGACGGCCGAGCACACCCTCGACTCCCTGGCCCGCCAGGTCGGGCTCAGCCCCGGGCACCTCACCCGGTTCTTCCGGGCGGAGACCGACACCTCGCCCGCGCGGTTCGTGGAACAGGTGCGCCTGGAAGCGGCCTGCACCTCGCTGGTGACCGGGACCGACCCACTGGACGCCGTCGCCCGGCACGCCGGATTCGGCAGCCCGGAAACCATGCGCCGGGTCTTCCAGCGCGAACTCGGCGTCACCCCTGGCGCCTACCGCACCCGCTTCAGCACCACCGCGGGCTCGGCACACCGGCACATACCGAACGCTGAGCCGCAGATCCTCCCGGGGGCGCCCGTCGGCGTCCGACGGCGTCCGACGACGCGACCGGTGATGCGGCAGTGGAGCACTGCGGCCGGGGCGCGCAGAGTGCGCCCCGTTGCGGTGCCGGGGGCTTGACGAGGCAGGACGCGCTCGGCGCTACTGGAAGGCGTTCCGGGCGGACGTTCCGGGGGGACGCCCGGCGCCGGCCCGGTACGCCGCCCCCGCCGGGATGCACGTCGGGAGGTGACGGGGTGCGGCCTCGATGGGCGGCGGCGATCGTTCTGCTGACGTCGATACTCCTCGCGCACCTGTGCTCGCCGGTGGTCGCCGACGTGGCGGACCGGCACACGGCGTCGGACCGGCACGCGATGACCCACCCCACGGCCGCCCCCGCCCCCACGGCAGCTCAGGACCCCGCACCCCAACGTGTCCGCGAGCCCTCGCCCGGTACGCAGGACGCCTGCCTCCACCGCCCCCTGGCACGCTCACCGAGGACCGCGGGCGCGACCGGAGCGGCACACCAGGCGGCGACGGACGGCCGGATGAACGCGGTTTTCTCCGAGCGAGGCGTCCTCGCCCCGTACCCGCCGGGTGCCCCACGCGGCGCGGAACCGGCGGGCCCGGCCCGCGGCGCCGCCGCATCACAGACTCTTCGCTGCTGAGCGACCGCAGTACCGCCCGAGGCCTGCACCGCGCGGCCCGCGTACTTTCCGGTGGCCGCTCGCGCGCCGCACGCCGATGCAACGCGGCAGGCCTCCGCGTGTCCCCGAAACCGTGACGACACAGGAGACCCTCATGTCCCGAAAGCGCGTTCTCGTTCTGCGACCGGACGAACTGGGCCCCACCGAGTACAAGACGTGGAGACATCTGCGCAGCGAATCCGGCGCACCGGAGAACCCGTTCCTCGACCCGGCGTTCACCGCGGCCGTCGGGCAGGGCAGGCCGGGAGCCAGGGTCGCCGTACTCGAGGAGGACGGCACACCCGTCGGCTTCTTTCCGTACGAGAGGGGGGCATGGGGACAGGGCAGGGCCATCGGCCTCGGCGTGTCGGACAGCCAGGGCGCCGTCCTGCGCCCCGGCATCCGGCTCGACCCCCGCCGCCTCCTGGCCGCCTGCGCCCTCTCCTCATGGGAGTTCGACAATCTGGAGGCCGGTCAGCACCTCTTCGTACCGCATGCCACCGAGGAACTCGCCAGCCCCGTCGTCGACATCGGAGAGGGATTCGAGTCCTACACCCGACGGCTGCGCGCGACCGCCCCCGGATTCCTCCGGCAGACCCTGGCCAAGGAGCGCAGGCTCGCCCGGCAGGTCGGCGAGGTGCGGTTCGTGTACGACGCGCACGACCCGGACGCGTTACGGGCGCTGATGCGCTGGAAGTCCGCCCAGTACCGGCGCACCGGTCGCCGGGACAGGTTCGCACAGCAGTGGATCACCGCTCTGGTGGAACGGCTCGCGGACGGCGACGAGCCCGAGTGCCGTGGACTGCTCTCCGTGCTGTACGCCGCCGGCCGCCCCGTGGCCGCCCACTTCGGGCTGCGCTCGCCCACCGTGCTCTCCTGGTGGTTCCCCGCCTACGACCGCGACTACGGCAAGTACTCCCCGGGGCTGGTGCTGCACCTGCGGATGCTGGAGGCGGCGGCGGCCGACGGGGTCCACCTGGTCGACCTGGGCAGCGGGCCGGCCCGTTACAAGGACTCGTTCAAGACCCGTGAACTGCCGGTCTACGAGGGCGCAGTGGTGCGTCCGGTGCCGGGCGGAGCCGTGTACCGGCTGAGCCGCGAACCGGCACGGGCCGCCCGCCGCTTCGTACGTGACCGCCCCCGGCTGGCCGACGCGGTCAGGCGCACGCTGGAGGAGTCGGGACGGCTGCGCGGCCGGTGAGGGCCCTCGCGTACGCCGAGGCCAGTATCCTGGGTCATTCCCGCTGTGGGACGCCCGCGGCGACCGGGCCCGGCACCGTGGGGCAGGTGAGACTCAGCCGCCCCGCACGCCGGGCCCTGCTCGTCGTCCACGTCGTCTCCTTCGCGAGTCGGCTCGTGCTCACCCTCGGGCTGCTCGCACCCGGTGTCACCGCGAGCACCCCGGGTCCGCGGCCGCCGCGGCCGTAGGCCGGCCCCTGCCGGATGGAGGCGATGCCCTCTTCGGACCGATCGTATCCCTGTCTGCCTGGTCCGTCCCTGTCCTCATGACGGTGATCCCGCTCCTCAAGCCCTGGGGCCCGGCCCGCCGGCGCCGCCGCCTGCGCGCCGAGGCCCGGCCCCGAAACCGGCCGCACCGGTGGGCGCCCTGGCACCGGGCGCCCGGAACCCCGTATGACGCGTCCGACACATTTCACCGAACGGGCGGTGAGCAGCCGCCCGGCCCGGCAGGGTGGCTCGGGGAGTGCGGCCGGGCATTTCGGGTAGTCGCGCGGTGTGATCGGTGAGTGAAGGCGGACCGAATGGAACCAGTTCCGGTGAACGAAGGAGGCGCGCCGCCGGGCACACCGCGACGGGTGGCGTACGCCCTGGACGGTGACGGCGCGTGGATAGCGAAGGCCCGGCAGCTGGCCGCCGCGTTCCTGACGCGGGCCCGGACGGAGGACGGGCTGCCCGTCTCGGCGCGTGCGGTGGAGATCACCCAGCTCGTGGTCAGCGAGCTGGTCACCAACGCCCGCAAGTACGCCCCCGGCCCCGTCCGGCTGGACCTGTGCATCACCGATGACGCCCTCGAGGTGATGGTCCGGGACGGCAGCGGCGTGCTGCCCGTGGCCAGGGTCGCGAACCCGGACCGGGTGGGACAGCACGGCCTGGAGATCGTGATGGCCGTCGCCCACGGACTGGAGGTGCAGCCGGAGCCGACCGGCAAACGCATCACGGCCCGCATCTCCCTCGTGGAGACGACCGGCCGCTGACGACCGGCCGCCTCCACGAGGGTGCCGCTCCTCTCAGGCGCCGACGTACGACGCGAGGTGCTCGCCGGTCAGGGTGGAGCGGGCGGCGACGAGGTCGGCGGGGGTGCCCTCGAAGACGATCCGGCCGCCGTCGTGCCCGGCGCCCGGCCCGAGGTCGATGATCCAGTCGGCGTGCGCCATGACCGCCTGGTGATGTTCGACGACCACGACCGACTTGCCGGAGTCGACGAGCCGGTCCAGCAGGCCGAGCAGTTGCTCGACGTCGGCGAGGTGCAGGCCGGTGGTCGGCTCGTCGAGGAGGTAGACGCCGCCCTTCTCCGCCATGTGGGTGGCCAGCTTGAGCCGCTGCCGCTCGCCACCGGAGAGCGTGGTCAGCGGCTGGCCGAGGGTGAGGTAGCCGAGCCCCACGTCGGCGAGCCGGCCGAGGATCCGGTGCGCCGCCGGCGTGCGCGCCTCACCGGCACCGAAGAACTCCTCGGCCCGCGCCACCGACATCGCGAGCACCTCGCTGATGTCGCGGCCACCGAGGTGGTACTCCAGCACCGACGCCTGGAACCGCTTGCCCTCGCAGTCCTCGCAGGTACTGGCGACCCCGGCCATCATCGCCAGGTCGGTGAAGACGACACCGGCGCCGTTGCAGGTGGGGCAGGCACCCTCCGAGTTGGCGCTGAACAGCGCCGGCTTGACGCCGTTGGCCTTCGCGAACGCCTTGCGGATCGGGTCGAGCAGCCCCGTGTACGTCGCCGGGTTGCTCCGCCGCGAGCCGCGGATCGGGCTCTGGTCGACCGAGACCACGCTCTCGCCGTCCTCCCCCTTCAGCCTGCACAGCGACCCCTGCACGAGCGAACTCTTGCCGGAGCCGGCGACGCCGGTCACGACGGTGAGCACCCCGAGCGGGACGTCGACGTCGACGCCGCGCAGGTTGTGCGTCGTCGCGCCGCGGATCTCCAGTGCCCCGGTGGGTTTGCGCACCGACTCCTTGAGGACGGCCCGGTCGTCCAGATGACGGCCGGTGACGGTGTCGCTGCCCCGCAGTCCCTCGACGGTGCCCTCGAAGCAGACGGTGCCGCCCGCCGTGCCGGCGCCGGGGCCGAGGTCGACGACATGGTCGGCGATCGCGATCGTCTCCGGCTTGTGCTCCACGACCAGCACCGTGTTGCCCTTGTCCCGCAGCCGCAGCAGCAGGTCGTTCATCCGCTGGATGTCATGGGGGTGCAGGCCGGTGGTGGGCTCGTCGAAGACATAGGTGATGTCGGTGAGCGGGGAGCCGAGATGGCGGACCATCTTCACGCGCTGCGCCTCGCCGCCCGACAGCGTGCCCGACGGCCGCTCCAGCGAGAGGTAGCCCAGCCCGATCTCCACGAACGAGTCGAGGCTGTCGCTCAGGGCGGTGAGCAGCGGGGCCACCGAGGGCTCGGACAGGCCGCGGACCCACTCGGCCAGGTCCCGGATCTCCATCGCACAGGCGTCCGCGATGGAGATGCCCTTGATCTTCGACGACCTGGCCCCCTCGCTGAGCCGGGTGCCGTCGCACTCGGGGCAGGTGGTGAAGGCGACGGCCCGCTCCACGAACGCCCGGATGTGCGGCTGCATCGACTCCTTGTCCTTCGACAGGAACGACTTCTGGATCTTGGGGATCAGTCCCTCGTAGGTGAGGTTGACTCCCTTGACCTTCACCTTGACCGGCTCCCGGTACAGGAAGTCCTGCCTCTCCTGCTGGGTGAACTCCCGGATCGGCTTGTCCGGGTCGACGAAGCCCGACGCGGCGTAGACACCGACGGTCCAGAAGCTGTCCGACTTCCAGCCCGGGATGGTGAACGCGCCCTCGGCCAGCGACTTGGAGTCGTCGTAGAGCTGGGTGAGGTCGATGTCGGAGACGGTGCCCCGGCCCTCGCAGCGCGTACACATGCCGCCGGTGCGCTGGTAGGTCGCCTTCACCGCCTTCTTGTCGCCGCGCTCGACGGTGATCGCCCCGCTCGCCCGGACGGAGGCGGTGTTGAAGGAGTACGCGCTGGGCGGGCCGATGTGCGGCGTGCCGAGCCGGCTGAAGAGGATGCGCAGCATCGCGTTGACGTCGGTGGCGGTGCCGACCGTGGAACGGGGGTCCGACCCCATCCGCTGCTGGTCGACGATGATCGCGGTGGTCAGACCATCGAGGACGTCGACCTCGGGCCGGGCCAGGGTCGGCATGAACCCCTGCACGAAGGCGCTGTAGGTCTCGTTGATCAGCCGCTGCGACTCCGCGGCGACCGTGTCGAACACCAGCGAACTCTTGCCCGAGCCGGAGACGCCGGTGAACACGGTCAGTCGGCGCTTGGGGATCTCGACGCTGACATCCTTGAGGTTGTTCACGCGCGCGCCGTGCACGCGGATCAGTTCGTGGCTGTCGGCACCCTGCGGCGCGGCCGGCCGTGCCTTCGTCCTCATGGCCATGCTGGTGGTGTCTTCCTCTCGTGGGTGATTCCCGGGTCGGGTGCGACCGCCGAGCCGGGGCCGGGCGGTGCCTGCGGTGACCGGGCGGCTCAACGCAGCTGCTGGATGCGGATCAGGTTGCCGGAAGGGTCGCGGAAGGCACAGTCACGAACGCCGTACGGCTGCTCGGTCGGCTCCTGGACCACCTCGGCGCTGTCGGCCGACTGCAGCCGCGCGAAGGTGGCGTCCAGGTCGTCGGTGGCCAGCAGGAGACCGGCGTACGTGCCCTTGGCCATCATTTCGGCGATGGTGCGGCGCTCGTCGTCGGTGACACCGGGGTCGGCGGCCGGCGGGGTCAGGACGATGGAGGTGCCGGGCCGGCCGACGGGACCGACCGTGATCCACCGCATTTTGCCGTGTCCGACGTCGCCCCGGACTTCGAAGCCGAGGGTGTCGCGGTAGAAGGCCAGGGAGGCGTCAGGGTCGTCGTGCGGGAGGAAACTCGCGTGAATGGTGATGTCCATGGCCGTCACGCTAGAGAGGAGCCGGGCGCGGGCGCTTCTCGATTCCTGACCGGTCTGGTCACCTGCTTCGCCACGCACGGCGGCAGCCCCGCCGTCATGCTCGCCGCGCGGCGCCGGTAGGCGCTGGGCGGCATGCCGACGAGCTCGGTGAAGCGCGTGCTGAACGTACCCAGTGACGAGCAGCCGACCGCGAAACAGACCTCGGTGACACCGAGGTCCCCGCGGCGCAGCAACGTCATCGCACGCTCGATGCGCCGCGTCATCAGATAGCTGTACGGCGACTCGCCGTACGCCGCCCGGAACTCCCGGCTCAGATGCCCGGCCGACATGTGCGCGCCACGGGCGAGCGCCTCGACGTCCAGCGGCTGTGCGTACTCCCGGTCGATCCGGTCGCGGACCCGGCGCAGCCGCGCGAGGTCGCGCAGACGCTGCGCCGAGGCCGGTGTGTCGGTCATATGTGAAATCGTACCCACGGCCGCCGCCCGACCTGGGCGGAATCCTCCGGGCCGGACGGTCACGGGCGGAACAACAGAACTCCCGGCATGGTTGAGACTGCTGTACGTACGGCTGCGACGGTGCGGGACCATGAGGATGAGACGGAACCGGCCGTCCAGGACGCGGGAGAAGGGCGAGAGCAGATGACGAGGACCGAGAAAACCGTGGGAACAGCGCTGCTGGCGGGCGGCTGTTTCTGGGGCATGGAGGAACTGATCCGCACGTTCCCGGGCGTCCTCAGCACGCGGGTGGGTTACAGCGGCGGTGACGTCCCCAACGCCACGTACCGCAACCACGGCACCCACGCCGAGTCGATCGAGATCACCTACGACCCCGCCGTCACGGACTACCGCACGATCCTGGAGTACTTCTTCCAGATCCACGACCCGAGCACGAAGAACCGGCAGGGCAACGACATCGGGCTGAGCTACCGCTCCGCCATCTTCTACCTCGACGACGAGCAGAAGCGCGTCGCCGAGGAGACGATCGCCGACGTCGACGCGTCGGGTCTGTGGCCGGGCCCGGTGGTGACCGAGGTCGCGCCGGCCGGCCCGTTCTGGGAGGCCGAGCCCGAGCACCAGGACTATCTGCAGCGGTACCCGGACGGCTACACCTGCCACTTCGTCCGCCCCGGCTGGCGTCTGCCGAAGCGCGCGGAGTCCTGAGCTTCTGAGTATCCGAACTCCACGGGCACCCGAGCTCCGTGGCACCTGGGGCCGCACCACAGGGGGCGCGCACGCGAGGCGGCGCGCCCCCTGTGCCGTCCGTCAGCCGAACTGACCGGGCTGGTAGTCGCCGGCGGGCTGCTGGTTGATGACGTTGATGCGGTTGTAGGTGTTGATGACGGCGATGAGGGAGATGAGGGCGACCAGCTGGTCCTCGTCGTAGTACTTGGTGGCGTTGGTCCAGGCCTCGTCGGTGACCCCGCCGGCGGCGTCGGCGATGCGGGTGCCCTGTTCGGCCAGTTCGAGGGCGGCGCGCTCGGCGTCGGTGAAGACGGTGGCCTCGCGCCAGGCGGCGACGAGGTGGAGGCGCTGGGCGGTCTCTCCGGCGTGGGCGGCGTCCTTGGTGTGCATGTCGGTGCAGAAGCCGCAGCCGTTGATCTGGCTGGCGCGGATCTTCACCAGTTCCTGCGTGGCGTGCGGCAGACCCGAGTCGGACACCGCCTTGCCCGCCGAGTTGATGTGCTTCAGCACCTTGGTCGCGAGCGCGTTGCCGAAGAGGTTGATACGGGCATCCATGGTGATCTCCTGGTTCGCGTGTGCGGTTACGTACTCCTGACGAGGCAGCCCGCCGAGATGTGACAGGTTCCCGGGATGTGACGTACGTCTCCCGACTGGAGACGGCCCGCGGGGTGCGGCGGGCCGGACCACGGCGGGCCCGCGGAGGCGTCGTCCACGGAGCGGCGAACGGGCGATAGCCTGACGGCATGCAGGACCACCCCTCCGCACCCGCCGAGAGCGGCACCGCCCTGCCGCGCGTTCAGGGCCGCGGCCAGGACTGACACCCCGGCCCGGTACGGGAACAGTGAGGGGACGGGAAGGCCGGACGGGGAGCGGAGCGTCGGTGAGCGAGCGTCAGGAACGCGACTGGACGGACATGACGCCGGGAGATTTCGACCGGGACGCCCCGCTGCGGCTGAACGTGGGCGCCGGACCCGTCGTGGTGCCGGCCGAGCCGGACGAGTACGGCACGGTGCCCCTGTTCGGCGAGGAGCCCCCGGCCCGACGCCCCGTCCCGCGCCGTCTTCCGCGCGGCGGCGCACCCGCCGAGCAGGAGCACCTGTTCTGACTTCGGTTCAGGCGCGCGCGTCCGGGGCGGGAATGCCGTACGGGGGACGAAAAGGGTGACCGGCCCGCGTCGAATGCCGCCGGGCCGCATCCTCCGTGCCTCGGTTTCCGGGAGCGGGGTACGCGGCCGGGGCGGCCGGTCCGGCGTGGTGGGAAAACACGAGGGGAAAGGGGAGCAAGCACGGGCGCTTCGGGGTGGAGGGTTCACCCCGTCGGAGCGTGCCTGCTGCGTGGGGCTCCTCGTCGTGAGACGTTGACGACCTGAGCCCCTTTTCCGGCGCTTTGCCAGCGATCGGATCGCCCGCAGCCGGCAACTGAGCATCCGGTCAGCCCATCCGTGGCCGCTAAGAAGCGGAGGAGTGTCACCCCATGAGCGAGGCCAACCCCGTCAAACGGGCCGCCCAGAAGATCACCGAAGGCCTGCAGGGCGACGGCGCGGGCCCGGAGGAGGGAATTCCCGGCAAGCCGGGCTCCGAGTCGCCGACCGTGGCCGAGCCGACCGAGCCCCGTGAGCCGCTGCCGCCCAAGCCGGACCAGAGCGGGCCGGCCACCGTGTCGCCCACCGGCCAGGCGACCGGAGACGACCAGGCCAGGGTGGCGCAGTCCGGGAGCCGGCTGACGAACGCGCAGGGCACCCGACTGTACGACACCGACCACTCGCTGAAGGCGGGCCCGCGCGGTCCCGTCCTGCTGCAGGACCACCATCTGCGCGAGAAGGTCATGCACTTCGACCACGAGCGCATCCCGGAGCGTGTGGTGCACGCCCGGGGCGCGGGCGCGCACGGGGTCTTCCGGAGCTACGGCACGGCGGCCTCGGTGACCAAGGCCGGGTTCCTCGCGGCGGACGTGGAGACGCCGGTGTTCACGCGGTTCTCCACGGTGGTCGGCTCGCGGGGGTCCTCGGACACGGTGCGGGACACCCGCGGTTTCGCGACGAAGTTCTACACCAGCGAGGGCGTCTTCGACCTGGTCGGCAACAACATCCCGGTCTTCTTCATCCAGGACGCCATCAAGTTCCCGGACGTCATCCATGCCGCGAAACCGCACCCCGATCGGGAGATTCCGCAGGCGCAGAGCGCGCACGACACCTTCTGGGACTTCGTCTCGCTGCACACCGAGGCGACCCACCACACCATCTTCTTCATGGGCGACCGCGGCATCCCACGCTCCTTCCGGATGATGGAGGGCTTCGGCGTGCACACCTTCCGGCTGGTGAACGCCGAGGGTGCCACGACGCTGGTGAAGTTCCACTGGAAGCCCAAACTGGGGGTGCACTCCCTGGTGTGGGACGAGGCGCAGATGATCAACGGCATCGACCCGGACTTCCACCGCCGGGATCTCGCCGACGCCATCGAGGCCGGTGCCCACCCGCAGTGGGAGCTGGGCATCCAGACGTTCCCCGACACCCCGGACCAGACCTTCGAGGGCATCGACCTGCTGGACTCCACGAACATCGTCCCCGAGGAACTCGCCCCCGTGCAGCCGATCGGGCTCCTCACGCTCAACCGCAACCCCTCGAACTTCTTCGCCGAGACGGAGCAGGTCGCCTTCCACGTCGGTCACCTGGTCCCCGGCATCGACATCACCGACGACCCGCTGCTCGCCGGACGTCTTTTCTCCTACCTCGACACCCAGATCACCCGGCTCGGCGGCCCCAACTTCCCGCAGCTGCCCGTCAACCGTCCCCACGCCCCGGTCAACGACATGCTCCGGGACGGCATGCATCAGACCGCCGTGCACCGGGGCGTGGCCCCCTACCGGCCCAACTCCCTCGACGGCGGCTGCCCGTTCACCGCGGGAGCGGACACCGGGGCGTTCGTCGAAACTCCCGTACGGGTCCCCGAGGCGACGAAGGTGCGAGACGCCCCGGAATCGTTCGCCGACCACTTCAGCCAGCCCCGGCGCTTCTGGCTGAGCATGAGTCCGGTGGAGCGGGAGCACATCATCGGCGCCTACACCTTCGAACTCGGCAAGTGCTACGAGCAGGCCGTCAAGGAACGCACCCTGCAGGTCCTGGCCAACATCGATCCGGAGCTGTGCTCCCAGGTCGCCGAGGGCCTCGGCCTGCCCGCGCCGGAGCCCACCGTTCCGCTCGCCGACGTCGCACCGAGCCCGGCGCTGTCCCAGGTCGGGCGGACCTGGCCCACGGACGGACGCGTCATCGGGATCCTCACGAGCCCGGACGGCGACATCGAGGGGGTCCGTTCCGTGCGCGAGGCGGTGCTCGAGGCCGGCATGGTTCCCCTCGTCGTCGCGCCGACCGGCGGCACACTCGGCACGGGCGGGAACACACTGACGGTACAGCGCAGCTATGTCACCGCCCGTTCCGTCGAGTTCGACGCCGTACTGCTGGCCGGCGCGCCCGCCGTGGGCGACGACGCGAACTGCGCCCGTGATGCCAAGGGCCTCTCCGCCGCCGCGCAGCGGACGGCGGCCGACCCGCGGGTCGGCCTGCTCCTGTCCGAGGCCTTCCGGCACGGCAAGGCGATCGGCGCGTGGGCGGGCGGCGAGACGGCCCTCGAGGCGGCAGGCGTACCCACCGACGCACCCGGGATCGTCGTCGCCGACTCCGGTTCCGCCGCACTCGAGCAGGTCAGGGAACTACTGGGCTCGCACCGGGTCTGGGAGCGTTTCGTCACCCAGGTCTGACACCTCCCCTCCCCGGGATTCCGGCGGCCGCGTCCTGCCCCGCGGGGCAGGACGCGGCCGCCGGCGCCGGCCGCGTCCTGCTGCCCGCGGGGGGTCGGTTCGTCGCCGGGCGGGCGGCCGGGGTTGTGAGCCCAAGGCCCTGACC